>DASYRE010000035.1 GCA_036004685.1 Candidatus Polarisedimenticolia bacterium
CCGCGACGCCTTCGGCCGCCACACCCATCTGGTCGACCAGATCGGCCGGGCCGACATCGAGATATCGCTTCCCAGCCTGATCACCATGAACGACCGGGCCGCGGCGGCGTGGGGGCTGGAGAACCGCACGCCCTTCCTCGACCATCGCATCGTGGAGCTGGCGTTTCAGCTTCCCCCGGAGCTGAAGATCCGGGACATGGAGCAGAAGGTGATCCTGCGGAAGGTGGCGCGCGGGCTCGTGCCGGATTCGATCATCGATCGCAAGGACAAGAAGGGCCTCATCGTCCCCATCCAGCTCTGGCTCGAGAAAGAGCTCCGGAGTTGGGCCGCAGCCCAGGTTACTTCCCTGAAGAAGCGCCCTTTCTACCGGAAAATCCCGCATCAGGGCTCGACGCGCGGAGAATTCGATCGGCGCCTCTATACCCTGCTCTCCCTGGAGCTGTGGCACCGGCACGTCGTTTCCGTCCCCCGCCGCAAGAGGATGGCGGCCGGCGACCGCCTGCGCTTCCGCGAAAGGACGGCGAAACGCGTCCCCGCGCCGGCCGAGGGCGCGCGGCCGCGGCGGATTCTGGTCGCGGCGAGCTCCCAGGCCCTAAGGGGGTGACCTCCGCCCCGGACCGCCCTCGCGGTCGGCCGATCCTTCCGTTCGCCCTCCTCGTGCTTCTCTGCGCCTGGCTCTCTCTGCTTCATGCCGGCACGATTCCTTTCATGGGAAAGGACGAGCCCAAGAATGCGGAGGCCTTGCGCGAGATGATGGAGCGCGGCGACTGGGTGACTCCGACCCTGGCCGGAGAGCCCTGGTTCGACAAGCCCATCCTCTATTACTGGGTCTCGCTGATCTTCTTCCATGCGATCGGCCCGGGAGAACTCGCCGCCCGCCTTGCCCCGGCGCTCTTCGGCGCCGCCGGCGTCCTCCTGACCTACGCATTCGGGACGAGCCTGTTCGACTCGAGGACGGCCTGGCGCAGCGCCGTGCTCCTGGCCACGTCGCTGGAGTATTTCTGGTTTTCGCGGACGGCCGTGGTGGATCTGCCGCTCACTTTCTGCGTCACGCTGGCGCTGGCCGCGTTTTACTGCGCCGCCGAAGGCCTGGGCCGGCCGGCGTTCTGGTACCGCGTCGCTTTTGCCGCAGCCGGGGGAGCGGTCCTGGCGAAAGGGCCGGTCGGGATGGTGCTCCCGGCGCTGGTGGGAGGCGCCTACCTGGCGGCTTCGGGACGGTGGCGCGAGCTCGGGCGGATCCCCTGGATCAGCGGGTTGCTTTGCTTTCTTCTCGTGGCGGGTCCCTGGTACCTCACCGTCTCGCTGCGCCACGGGCGCCGATTCTGGGACGACTTCATCATCAACCGCAACGTGGACCGGTACCTGACCACGGTCCACCACCATCCCGGCCCGGTTTATTACTACCTTCCCGTCCTGATCCTCGGGACGTTCCCCTGGGGCGCCCTGCTCCCCTTCGCGGCGGCCAAGGCCGCCGGGAAGGACTGGCGCCAAGGGCGGGCCCTCGGCTTTCTGCTCCTGTGGATTCTCATGCCGCTGTTGTTCTTCTCCCTGGCGGGATCCAAGCTTCCTTCCTACCTCCTGCCCTGCTTCCCCGCGCTCGCCCTGCTTGCGGCGTGGGGATGGGGAGAGGTCATCGAGAAAGGCGGCGGTTGGCCGCGCCGGGCGGCGGTCGGCTTCCTGCTCCTGCTCTTTCCCGTCCTCGCCGCCGCCATCTACGCGTGGTGCCGCCGCGAAGCGCCGGAGCAGCTTGCGGCGCAGATCCCCCTCGCCGCCGGTCTCGCCGGAACGGCCGTGCTTCTCGGCTTCCTAGCGTTCCGGCGGAGGTTCGGAATGCTGTTCCCCGCCTGCGCCGGCGGGACGGTGGTGTGCCTGACGATGCTGATTCTCTTCAGCCTCGGAAACGTCCGGGAGAAGGCCTCCTTGGTCCGCCTCTCCGCCGAAGCCGTGCGCCTCACCGAAGAAGGAAACGTCGTCGTGGCGTATCGCAATTTCCACAACTCCCTTTTCTTCTACACGCAGAACCGGGTGCCGTGGGTGAAGGAGCGCGCCCTCCTGGATGAGCGGCTGCGCGAGAGGAGGGGCCTTTACTGTCTTCTCGAGGAACGAGGGTTGCGTGAGCTGCAGGAGGATCCGGCGCTGCGCGTGGAGATCGTCGATCGCCAGCAAAAAGTGACGCTGGCCCGCGTCGAGCGCCGCGCGGCGGGAGGCGGCGCGTGACGCGGGCCGAGTGGGTGCGTCGCGAGGCGCCGCGGCTGCGGAAGGCGATCCGGAAGGTCCTCGGGCCGACGTTTCCGGCCGCTCCGCTCTCCCCCCGGGTGACGCGGCGGGAGGAAAGGCTCGGCTTCACCATCGAGCAGGTTTCCTTCAACTCGGCGAAACGCCTCAGAATCCCGGCCCTTTTTCTTCGCCCGCACGTCGCAGGACCTTCTCCCGCGCTCCTTTACTGCCACAACCACGCGCACGATTACGCGTGGGGAAAAGGGGAGATTCTCGAGGGCAAGGGCAGGATGCCGGCCATCGGTCCGATCCTGGCCCGCGCGGGCTTCTGCGTGCTCGGCATCGACGCCTGGTGCTTCGGCGAGCGTCGCGCCGACGAGAACGCCGTCGCCAAGAGCTTTCTGCTGCAGGGCCGCACCTTGTGGGGCATGATGCTGGAGGACGAGAGGTCGGCGCTCGATTATCTGGAGAGCCGCAGTGAAGTGGATGCGCGCCGGATCGGCTGCTTCGGCTTCTCGATGGGGAGCACCAAGGCGTGGTGGCTGGCGGCGCTCGATCCGAGGATTCGGGCTGCGGCCGGGGCGTGCGGCCTCACCACTTACCGGGCTCTCATCGAAGCGGAGGCCTTGAACCGCCATGGGATCTATTTCTACGTGCCCGGGATTCTAGGCGTCGCGGAGGTCGGTCAGATTGTCTCTCTCATCGCCCCGCGCCCGTTCCTGAGCCTCAGCGGGGACGAGGACGCGGGCTCTCCGCTGCCGGGCGTGGCCGAGGCGCATCGTGAAGCGGGAAGAGTCTACCGGCTCCTGGGAGCGCGAGGCAGCCTGGTGCGGCGCGTCTATCCGGCGGGCCACGAATTCACCGCCGCCATGCTCAAGGACACGCTGGCCTGGTTCGGGAGGCATCTGAAACCCAGAGCGTTCATCGCACCATGAAGTCGACGCTTTGGGCGATGCCGTTCTTCCCTACCGTGTCGACGACCTGGACCTCCAGCGTGTAGATCCCCGGCTCGAAGTCGGCCAGCGAGACCGGGAGGCTGACGGGAATCGAGTCGGCCGCCTGATCGGCCGTGAACCGGTGGGTGGACGCCGGGAATTCCTTGAGCGTGACCGCTCCTTTGCGGAGAAGCCCCTTCACTTGGAAAGCGGCTTCCCGGGTCGTCTGCTCCCGCATGGGATGATAGACGGTGCAGGACGCGGCAATCTGGCCGTCGCGCCGAAAGATTCGGTCGGCCGAGGGGACGACCAAGCTCGCGTCCCCGATCGTCTCCGGCTCCAGGTCGACCCGCCGGGCCCGCTTGTCGGGATCCGACAGGATCAGCGAGCTCATGGCGATACGATCCCGGCTCAGATTCGGCACGCGGACCGGCAGGCGCCGAGCCCCGACGTTGCCGGTGCCGAGATCGCGGACCACCACGACCGCCTCGTAGTCGCCCGGCGGCACGTCCCGTTTCGCGACCAGCGAGAGCTGATCGTGGGACGCCCACTCGCCCGGATCGAGGCGCACCTCCACCTTCCGGTTGAACTGATCGGCGATCCGGCTCTTGCCCTGCTGGAGCGTGAGACCGGCTTCCAGCCGCGCGACGAAGCTCCGGCCGTCGGGCAGGAAGAGCAACATCCGATCGGGAACGCCGATGGCGAACTCCGTCGCGGGGACGCCGTCCCGGCCGAAATAGGCCAGGGCCTCCATCGAGACGGGGAAATCGTGGTAGAGCTCGGGGGACATGAAAGCCGAGAACAGCAGCCTCTCTTGAACCTGCTCCTCGGTCATGTAGAGGAATCCTTCTTTCGCGCGGACCCTGGCGCCTTTGCGCGTCACGTCCACCCGGATGGCGTGAAGCCGCCCGTCGGGACCGCTCCCGGGGACGTAGGACACGACGTAACCGGCGTGGGTCTCTCTTTCGACCCGCTCCAGCGCGGGAAGAAAGTCGTTGTTTCCCCGATAGGCCAGGCCTCCGGTTCCGATGGCGAACGATGCAAGAGTCTCCGAGGCGGATTTTTCGATGAGCTCCACGGGAGCAGGCCCGGAAGCGCTTGCATGGGATGAAGTAATCGGACGAGGCGCTTTTTGAATCATCGAGACACCATGAGGCATTCCCTGCGTATTGACGGTATGAATCGCGACCTGGTCGGTCCCTGCCTCCCGGGCGAGTTTCAAGATGTCCGAATCCAATCGCGGTGAAGATGGAATCGCCGTTCCGTTGGCGTCACGCGAGTTATAGTCTCCGGGAGCGCCATACAGCGCCTCGGCGTCGGTCGGAAATCCATCCGTCAGAAAGAAGAGGTCCTTCCTACCCGGCTGCGAATGAAGAGACGTCACGATGGCTCGAAGCGCCCCGAGAGTTTTGAGAGCGCGCTTCCGATCCTCATCGGCATACTGCTCGGCCAATCGGCGAACGTCCTTGGGTTCCATACCGTACTCCCGACTTACCTCGGCCTCTCTTTCAAGGGCTCGAAAGTTTTGCAGCGCTCGATTCTCTCCGGCGTTCCGGATAGCGAGATCGGCCTCGATGGCGTCCATCGCTTTCAACATCAGGGAAGCGTCGAAGGTGAGCTCCTGATAGATCTTGAGCTCTTTCCCCAGCCCGGCGATCATCACGTCGTCGCCGGGGAGGAGGCGCTTGCGGAGAAACTCGCGCACCGCTTCGATCGGACGCGGACCAAGGCCGTGCTCGCAGTTCAGGCCGTCGAGCAGGAACACGAAGGTGCGGGAGGAAGGTGTCGCGAAGGCCGGAACCTGACTGCCTGGTCGCCCCGCCGCGGGAGAGGGCGGCGGAGCCGTTCCCGTCGCCGGTGGCGGCGCCGTCCAGTGGAGCTCGACAGAGTTGATCGCGTGGGGCTTGCCGTCCACCCAGAGGCGGAACTCCTCCGGACGAAGGTCATCCACCGACCGGCCTTTCCGGTCGGTGACCACGACGTTGATGAGGAACAGATTGACGCGCTCGCGCTGGGCGCCGGGCGCCGCCGGCTTTTCCGCCGGGGGTGCCGGGTCCCCGGCGAAGGAGGCCGCGTAGGCGGCGAGCCAGAACAGCAGAATTGGGCCCGTGAGGCGGAAGGGACTCATGGGCACTCTCCTGACGCGGGATGGTGGGTCATCGTATCACGGTTTGATTCCACCGCCCGCTCTTTCTAGAATGGCGCTTCTCCGGGGGAGGCTCCCATGAACAACGCCCGTTTTTCCGCGCCCCGCCGCGGTTTCTTTTTTTCCCGCGCTCTTATCGGCCTGGCGCTCGCCGGCATCTCCCTGACCTGGACGCGGCTGCCCGCCGCTCCTGCCGAGCCGGCGGCGGGGCCGGTCTCGGCGGCGGACCGTCTCTTCCTGGATCGAATCGGCGAAGCCCTGGTTCTCTCCCGGGCCGCCGCGGAGAGAATCTGGCCCGGCTGGGGACTGGAGAAGACGCCTCTGTTGATATACGAAGCGGGGCGAGTCGCTTTTCTGGTGAACCACCCGGCGCCGCCCGCCGATTTCCAGAGACTGGAAGGAAAGGTCCCGCTGCTCGGGGCGGTCTTCGCGAAGTTCGGCAGGGACGCGCGGTTCAACGCCAATACCAGCATCGAATTGGGGGGATTGCCCACGGCCTGCATCGGCTTCTCGACCGCTCCTTCCGAAGCCGAGGCTCCCTCGCTCCGGTTCATCGCGCTCGTGTTCCATGAAGCGTTCCACGCGCATCAAGCCAAGGCCGGCAAGCCGGGCAAAGGAGCGGTCGAAGCGCTCCTTCTCCGCTATCCCGATCTGAACGCCGAAAACCTGGCGCTCGCCCAGATGGAGCAGATGATCCTGTTCCAGCTGGTCCGTTTCGACGATGCTCCCGACCCGGATCGGCTGCGCGCGTTCCTCGCCGTTCGCGCGGCGCGGCAGAAGTCCCTCGGCGCGGAGTTTCTCCATGCGGAGCGCGGCATCGAGTATCAGGAGGGCCTCCCCACTTACGTTGAAGTGCGCCTGCTGGAGGAGGCGCGCAAGGCGACGGCCGGGCTGAGCGGCTTCGGTTCCGGCGACCCTTACAGCCTCGGATTCTCCGTCGCTCCCGAGCTGAGAGTCTCCGACTACCTGTCGCGTCTCCTCCGCTTCTCCTCGGACGCCGCGACCATCCGGAGCCGCGCCTACGCCACGGGAATGGCCCTGGGCCTTCTCCTGGATCGCCTGGGCGCCGACTGGAAGACCGCGGCGCTGAGCTCGGACAAGTACCTCGATGAGATTCTCGCCGACAACCTCTCGATGCCGCCGGGAGTCGCCGCGGCGGCGCTGGCGCGCGCCAAGAAGGATCTCGACTACGACAGCCTCTTCCGAATCATCCAGGAGAAGACCGCCCGCCTCGGCGCCGAACGGAAGCTGGCGGCCGAGAATTTCATGAAACAGCCGGGGATCCGGATCGAGCTGAAACCGCCCGACGGGCCGGTGGAAGTGAGAGGCTTCGATCCGCTCAACGTCCAGCCCATCGACGCCGGCCGGGCCATCCACCGCCGGCTGCTGCGGCTCGCCTTCGGCGAGGGAACGTTCTCCGCCAGCGGGGTCCCGGTGCTCGTCGGCCTCGGGAACGGTCCGTTCGACATCAAGCTCGTGACCGTCTTCGTCCCCGCCGAGGACCTCCTCATGGAGACCGATTTCGCCCCCCTGGCTCTCGAGCCCGGCTCCCGGACCTTTCGAGGCTCGTTCAAGCTGACCGGCGGCGGGGTGTCCCTGCAGGCTTCCAGCGGAACGATCAGCGTCTCTCCCGACAAGTCGAAGATCGAGATCGAGTTGAAGCGCTGACGTCGCGCGCGCGGCCGCCCGGCCGGATCTGGATTAGAATGAATCCATGATCCGGCGATGCGCGCGCTTTCTCGCCCTGGCCCTGCTGTTCCTCTCCGCCGGGCGACCGGCGCAAGGAATCGGCTATATCTTCAACCGTCTGATTCTCTGGAGCGAGCCGGGGGAGGCCTATCCGCGGCTCGACCGCGACCCGGCGACGGGCAGCCTCTCCGTCCTTTTTCTCGGCGCCGTGCCCGCGGAAGGCTGGGAGCCGGTGCAGGCGCGGCGGCTGCTGCTGCGGGGCTCGATGTTCGTGCCCGGCGAGCCGGTCCCGATCTTGCGGCCCCGGGACGGCGATCCCGACTGGGCCTCGACCGCGACGGAGGCCTCCTTCGATCTGAACGGAGACGGGATCGCGGAGATCATCCGCGCCCGGAATGTGGTCATTCCCGACAACCGGAGTCCCTCGGAGGGGGCGGAACGGGTGATGGTGGAGATACTGGAAGGAGATCGGATCCTGTTCGGAGACTTGATCGAGGGCCCCGGCGGAAGCTCGGTGCGGCTTCGCAGCATCTCCACCGGGGACGTCAACAGCGACAGCTTCCCCGACATGCTCGTCCGGCTCGAATCGGCCGATCGCGGAGGCATCGCGTTCTACAGCCAGGCCGACCTGCGAACGAGGGGCGCCGCGACCGTCGTCGTTCCGGGCTTCTCGACGACCGCGTTTCGTCCCGATCGTTATGGAATCTTCGATCTGACCCGGACCCCCAAGGACTTCTTCGGTCATCTTCCTCACGGAGCGCGGCCGGTGGATCCGCTCTGCGGGACGGCGCGCCGGCCGGTGGGCGGCGACGGCCGCGGCCGCTGCCTGTTCCTCTTCGACAATCCCTATCTGGGCTGGATTCGCGGCCTGCAGGTCGACTTCACCGGAGACCGCCAGATCGATGCGTACGAGCTCATGTTCCCGTCGGGGGCTTCATCGCTGACGTCGAGCCAGGCCCTGCGCTTCCTGACCCCGGCGTTGGGCGCCGGATACGTCACCGAAGTCCGTCAGGAACAGAACAAGGTGCAGAAGGTCTGGATCTGGCGGGGGAAGCGGGCGACGGCTCAGCTCACGGCCTCGGAGATCGACGGCAAGAACCTGGCCACCTCGGTCCGCCTGGCGAGGAACTAGACCCTAGCGCGGACCTTCCCGGCCCGCGCGCAGCGCCGCCAGCAGGCGGTCGTGAATCCCTCCGAAGGCCCCGTTGGACATGATCAATACGACGTCCCCGTCCCGGGCTTCCGCGGCGATGAGCCGGACGATCGAGTCGACTTCGGGAACGTGACGGGCGGACAGTCCCCGGTCCTTGAGATCCTCCACCAGCCGCTCCACCGAGAATCGCTCTCCTTCCGGAACCCGCTCCGGGTGATCCACCGACGCGATGACGATCTCGTCCGCCATGTCGAACGCCTCGGCGTACTCTCCCTGGAAAACCGACCTGCGCGACGTATTGGTGCGCGGCTCGAACACCGCCCAGAGGCGGTTCCCCGCGAACCGCTCGGCCAGGGCGGCGATCGTACCCCGCACCGCGGTAGGATGGTGGGCGAAATCGTCCACCACGACGACGCCGCGCTCCTCGCCGCGAATCTCCTGCCGCCGCTTCACCCCTGGAAAGCTCGACAGCCCTTTCCCGATCTCCTCGGGACCGAGCCCGAGCTCGGCCGCCGCCGCGGTGACCCCCAGGATGTTCTCGAGGTTGTGATTGCCAGTCAACGGGGAGGTGAACGAGGCGTAGCGCTCGTTTCCCCGGAAGACGTCGAAGAGGATTCCCTCCGGCGTCGCCTTGCGCGTCCTGCCGATCCAGAGGGCCTTCTCCGACACGGCGTAGTCGACGCGCTTGCCGCAGCACTTCCCCGCGAGCGCCCGGACGTTCGGATCGCCGGCGCAATAGACCAGGACCCCCTCCGGAGGAATCAGCGCGATGAAGGCGGAGAAGGCTTCCTGGACCGCGGACAGATCGCGGAACATCTCGGCGTGATCGAACTCCACGCTCGTCAGGATCGCGGTGCGGGGGCGGTAATGGAGGAACTTCGAGCCCTTGTCGAAGTAGGAGGTCTCGTATTCGTCCCCTTCGATGACGAAATGCGGCCCTCTCCCGAGGCGGTAGCTCCGATCCTGGCCGCGCAGCACACCCCCGACCAGCCAGGAGGGATCCCGGCCCGCCGCATGCAGCACCCAGGCCATCAGGGCCGACGTCGTGGTCTTCCCGTGAGTGCCGACGACGACGACCGAATGCCGATCCGCCAGGAAGAGATCCTCCACGGCCTGCGGAAAACTCTTGACGGCGAGCCCGCGTCGCGCGACTTCCTCAGCCTCGGGATTGGCCTTCGAGACGATGTTGCCGATGATGACGAGATCCGGACCCCAATCGAGATTCGCGGGCTTGTAGCCGAGCATCACCGGCACGCCCAGCCGCTCCAGCATCCCCGAGATCGGCTGATAGACGTTCTCGTCGGAGCCGCGCACCTGGTGCCCGCTTTCGGCGAGGAGGCCGGCCAGCGAGCCCATGCCGGTGCCGCAGATTCCCACGAGATGGACTTTGAGCGGCTTCACGGGGCGTCAGGCCCCCTTTCCAAAGACCTTTGAAAAGAGATGGCCGAGGAGCGTGCCGGTCCGGAGAGACCGGCGCGCCCGGCCCCGGGTCAAGACCACGATCGCGGCATCGGCGATGAAGGGATCCCCGCCTCGTTTGAGGGGCTTTCGGCAGATGCGATCGATGAGCGCGACGGAGACCTCGAACTCGCGCAGCGACTCGTGAAATTCCTGGCGGCCGTACGCGATCCAGTAGATGTAGTTCGGATCGGGCCGATCGCCGCGCGGCAGATCGCCGTACGTCGGGCCGTCCGTGAGATTCACCCGAAGGAAGATTCGGCCGCCCGCGGGATTGCAGATCCGGTAGAGCTCCGCGAGAGCCTTCCGGTAATTGGGGATGTGCATGAGGACGTCGCAGTTCACGACGGCGTCGAACCGGCCGTCGGCGAAGGGCAGGTCGTAGATCGAGCCTTGATGGAGGTTCTCGGATCGCAGCGACGGGTACTGTCGCTTGCAGTGCGTGAGCATCTGCGAGGACTGATCGACGAGGTGCACGCTCGGCGCGCCGACCCTGGCGAGATAGCTCGGCACGTAGAAGCCGGGGCCGCATCCGACCTCGACCAGCTCGTCGCCGGGAGCGAGGTTCTTCTCGAGCAGCAGGACCATCCGGTAGCGCTCGTTGCTCCAGCGCCTTCGATGGCGGCGGCCCTCCCAGGCGTCGGCCAGCGATTGGGCGACCCCGGGCTCCTCCCACTGAGCGACGCCGAGCACGGGCGAGGAGGTCTCGCTTTTTTCTTCCGGTCCTTGAGCCGGCCTGGCTTCACGGGTCACGACGCGGGCTCCTGTCCTTCTCCGCTCGCGGCGCGGAGGCGCTCAGAGCGGGAAATCACAGTCCGTATATCACGAGAGGAGGACGGGTTCAACGAGGTGTTTCGAGCAGGCGGTGTCCGGAATGGAGGGTCGGCGCCGGAGCGGTCGGAGGCGAGGCGGGAAGATCCCGGCGCTCGCCTCAAGGACCCGCTTCCGTTTCGTCCAGGTTCAGGTTCTCCTTGGTGATCAAGGCCACGTTCTCGATCCCGGCGGCCCGGCAGATGTCCATGAGAGACACGACGTAGCCGTAATCCAGACCGCCGTCGGCCTGGATGAACATGACCTTGTCCTTGTGACCGGTGATCGCCTTGGTGACCTCGTCACCGAGATTCTGGCGCTGCACCTCGGTCTTGTTCAGGAACAAGCGGGAATCACCCCGGACCGTGAGGATGAGCTGCAGCTTGGTCGGATCCGGAGGGAAAATCTCCTTGGTCTCCTGGGGAATCTCCATGTCGAATCCCTTCTGGAGAAGGGGCGTGACCACCATGAAGATAATCAGGAGCACCAGGACCACGTCCACCAGGGGGGTGACGTTGATTTCCGATTTGACGGCCGACCCCCCCAAGCTCATTGCCATGGCTGGCTCTCTCCTCCTTTGCTTACTTCTTCTGGCCGACCGACTTCGATTCCGCCTCGGCCCTCGGCTCGGTCAGCAGTCCGACGTGATCGAAGCCTGCGTCGTTGCACATCAGCATCACTTCCTTCACGTCCCCGTACTTCAGCATCTTGTCGGCCTTGATGTAGATCGTCTTCTCGGCGCTGCGCTCGTGAATCTCCTGCATGGCGGCGAGGAAGTTCTCCTTCGGGACGGCGTCGCGATCGATGTAGATCTGCTTCTTGGCGTCGATCGACACCGTGAGCGTGTTCGCGCCATCCGGCTTCTTCTCGCTCGCGGCCGCCGGCGGCAGGGAGATGTGGACGCCCTTCTGGAGCATCGGGGTCACGACCATGAAGATGATCAGGAGGACCAGGCAGACGTCCACCAACGGAGTGACGTTGATGTCCGATTTGACTTCCCCCGCTCCGCCGCTACCGACCTGCATGAGCGCCCATTCCCTGGCCGCGCACCGGGACGTTCTGCTTCTTGATGAAGAAGTCGATCATCTCCGAGGACGAATTGTTCATCTCGAGAACGAAATAATCGACCCGGCCCGTGAAGATGTTGAAAATCCATACCGCGGGAATGGCCACGAAGAGTCCGAACGCCGTGGTGACGAGCGCCTCGGCGATTCCCGCGGACACGGACGCCAATCCTCCGGATCCGCTCGTCGCCATCGATTGAAAGGCGTGAATGATCCCGTACACGGTCCCGAACAGGCCGATGAAGGGGGCGGTCGTGCCGATCGTCGCCAGCGACGAGATCCCTTTCTTCAGGTCCGTGGACACCAGAATCATTTCGCGATCCATGGAGCGCCGGACCGCGTCGAGCATCAGGCCTCCCTCCACGCCTTCCTCCGATTCGGACTGCATCTCCTGCAGGCCGGCCGCGATGACCCGCGAGAGATGGCTCCTCCGGTACTTCTTGGCCAGCTCGACGGCTTCCCGCAGCTTGTTGTTCTTCAGGCACTGCGTCGCGAGAGGCAGGAAGTCGATGGACTCCTTCCTGGCCTTCCGGAAGAGCAGGAAGCGATCGATGCTGACCTTGACGGTCCAGATGGACATCAAGGCCAGGACGATGACGACGCCCTTGGCCACGGCGCCCATATTGTTCCAAAGCGCTACCATTCCAAATTCCATGTTGCTAGCCTCCTGAATCCTGGATGAGACTCAATCTTATTGCGACAAGCCTATTGCGACAAATAAAACTCGACCACTATCGTAAAGTAAACATCCACCGGTTTTCCATTTTGGAGCCCCGGCTTATAGCGCCATTGCTTGACGGCGGCGACTGCCGCGTCGTCGAAACCCAGCTTGGCCCCAGGGCTCTGGAGCACGGTGACGTCCCCGACCGTCCCGTCCTTACGGATGACGGCCTGGAGGATGACCTTGCCGCTGACCTTCGCCCGCCGCGCCAGCTCGGGATAGGTCGGCTTGATGTGGCTGGATTCGATGATCTCCGGGTTCGACACGCCTCCGAACCCGGCGTAGAGAGGTTGCTCGAGCATGCCGCCGGGCACCCCTCCCGGCACGCCTCCCAGGACCCCGCCGATGACGCCCCCCACGACGCCGCCCACGACGCCGCCGACCACGCCCCCTTCCACGCCGCCTTCCACGCCGCCGTCATCGCCCTGATCCCCCTCGTCGGGCGTCTCGATGGGCTTCGGCAGCTCCTTCGGAACCTCGATGGGCTGGACGATCGTGTCGGGGATGATGGGCTTCACTTCGACCGGCTTCACCTCGTCCGGCTTCTTCGCGCCGCGCTTCGGAGGAGGGGGCGGCGGAGGAGGCGGGGGAGGCGGAGCCGCGGCCTGGAACGTGATGACGATGGGAGGCTCGGGAATCGTGTCGACCGCCAGGGAGGCGGCGAAAAGGATCCCGCCCAGAGCGACCAGATGCAGCGCGACCGAAAGGGGGGCGAAGAACCACCCTCGCTTCGTTTTTTTCTCCTTGCTGGAGACGATCATCTGGCTGAACAAGCTCGTGCCTCGCCGGCGCCTGGGATCAGGCGCCCTTCTTCATCTGCTCTTTGCGCAGCTCAAGCGCTTTCTTCATGTTGACGTCGGCTTGCTGGATGTCTTTCATGGCTTCTTCGGGATCGATCTCGGTGAGGGCCTTCTGCCTCCACAGCAGGTTGATGTAGCTGTAAGCCTCGAAATAATCGGTCTTCAGCTCAACGGCCTTTTGGAGCGCTTTCATTCCCTCGTCGATCAGGGATCTCTTCTCCTCCACCAGGAGATCGGTGCCCTTGTAGGCGCGCTCCCAGCAAAGGACTCCCAGGGAATACCAGGCCTCGTGGTTCTTGGGATCCGCCTCGGCACGGGCGCGGAACCATTTCCGGGCCTCCTCGAAATTCGTGGCCTTGGCGTAGATCATCCCGATGCTCTGCAGGATCCGGCTGTTCTTGGGATCCGCCTTGAGCTTCTCCTTGTAGAAGCTCGCCGCCTCCTCGTAGCGCTGGGTCTTCAGATAGGTGTCCATCATCAGGTCCTCGGTCCGCTCGTCGTTCGGAACGAACTGAAGATAGCGGCGGAGCTTGATGATGGCCTTTTCAGAGTATTCGACGTCTTTCTTGTGCAGGGAGCCCGGCTGGTAGAGGGCGAGATAGGCAAGTCCTGAGTTGCGGTAGGCCTCGGCCCACCAAGGATCGATGGCGATCACTTGATCATACTTTTGGATCGCATCCAGGTATTTCTCGGAGCGATAGAGATTGTTCGCGTCGCGCATCAAGATGCGGGCTTTCAATTTCTGACAGCCCAGGCCGGTCGCGACCAGGCAGACGCAGAGACCGACCCACACCGCTTTTCTCAAGATGACACCCACCCCCTGAACTCGAATCTTATCCTTCATCATACAGCGAAAACCCAACACCGGGTACGGCTTCTGCGGCCTCCGCTGCAGCCGAACCGCTCACGGCCGATGCGACATGGCGCGGCCGAGAAGGACGGCAGGATGGAGCGGCTCGACGATAAGACGATCGAGGAATCCGTATCCTTCCAGTGCCGACTCACGACCGCCTTCCGCCTCCGGGCGCACGAGGAAACCGGCCAACCGTATGCCTTGCTACGGTGAGGTGTGAATCATCCATGCGTTTGAACCGGCGAACTTTACGCCGGTCCTTCCAAGATTGTCAACGATTTTTTTCGGCCCGCCTCGTGGGGGGGACGAAGCGGGCCGAAAAGGGGGGCGAGGAGGAATTTCTTACAAGCACGTTGAAGAATCAGGAGATCAAAAGGTCCCGTCGCATCCCGGCCAAGGTAGCCCGCAGTTTGGCCAAGGCGTCTCTCTCCAGCTGCCTCACTCTCTCTTTGCTGAGCTTCAGGATGTGGGCGATGGCCCCGAGGGTCATCTCCACGTCGTCCACGATCCCGAACCGTCGCTCCAGGATGTACCGCTCCCTGGAAGGCAGGTCCCTGAGCGCCTTCTTGAGGACCTCGAGGGTCTCCTTCCGAATGACCGAGTTCTCCTGTTTGAGGGAATCGGGATCGGAGATCAAGGCTTCGAGACGGGTGTCCTCGTCTGGATTGATGTATTCATCGTACGAGGTCGCATAGGGAAGCAGCGTTTTCCACATGTCGTCGCACCTCCAATGGCGAAGGGGAACAGCAAATCGCCTGCCACCCGGATTCCGACCAAGGAAGGACCCCTTTTCACCTGCTGAAAACGACCCGCAGACCTCTTGACGAAAAGTTAACTTATTAAAACAAAAAGGCTTGGTTTGAGTCCGGCGGCCCGGCCGGCGGCGGCCGGCGGAGAGGATGGGAGGCCGATGGCAGAATCGACATGCCGGGGATGACCGCTGCAGGGGCCAGAATGGCGTGATTTGAGGCGGTCCCGGCGTTTTGGCGGGGTTTAGGGCTCCGGCGGAAGGCTCTCGGTTTTCCTCTTACGCCAATTCTTCCGCCAGGCCTTGAGCTTTTCGAGGAGCTTGCGAGCCCATGGGCTCTCCGTGCTGAGAATCGCGAGCCCGGAGAAGATGAACAGGAACCCCTGGAGAATGGGCAGGAAAAGACCCACTACGCCGACGGCGATGAGAGACCATCCCGCAGTCAGCCGGAGGATTCTCCAGAGAACGCGTTTCCCTTCTTCACCCAGCAATCTTCCCTCCCGGCCCAAGCCCCGTCAGCCTTTGCGAGGGGGATCGAATCCACGCGTCGCCTCGCTGCTCAAGTTTCCTTGATAGATCAGGCGGGCGTCCCCTTCAAGGACGATGTGGGAGAAAGCCCCGGGGGACCCCCGGAAATGCACGGACAGGGTCACGCCGGAGCGCGTCCAGCAGGCCACCGGCGATCGCGTCATCCCCAGGGAAGTCGTCACCAGCGCCGCCGCGACGCAGCCCGTGCCGCAGGAAAGCGTCTCTCCTTCCACACCTCTCTCGTACGTTCGGACGGCGAGAGTGTGCTCGTCCACCACCATGACGAAATTCGCATTGGCCCCTTCCGGGCCGAGCTCGGGATGGAATCGCAGCTTGCGGCCGATCTCGTTGATCGACACGGTGTGCGGGACGTCACGGAACACGACGACGTGCGGGACGCCGGTGTCAATGAAAGCGCCTTCCAGGACCTGGTCGTCCAGCTTCAACTTCAGATCGGGACGGAAGCGCGCCGCCGGCGGCATCGCGAACTGGACTCTTTCCCCCTCGATGGTGGCGTCGTGCACCATCTTGATGGTCTCCACCCTCATCCTCGGACCGACCGCCCCCATGAGGTAGCCAAGCCGCGAGGCGCAGCGGCCGCCGTTGCCGCAGAAAGTGGTCTGGCCGTCCGGGTTGAAGAAGGTCGCCCGAAAATCGGCGACGCGGGAGGACTCGATGAAAATGACGCCGTCCGCCCCCACCGAGAGGGCGCGGACGCTGATCCGCCTCACCAGATCCGGCATCGCCTCGCTTTGGACCTGAACGGATCGGTTGTCCACGACGATGAAATCGTTGCCTCCTCCCGACATCTTGAAGAATTCCATCGCCTTCTCCTCAGGGCTTCGCGGGCGCCTTCTTGCCGGGCTTCGATCCCGCCGGCGGCAGCCGGTCGCCGTGCACCTCCGAGCGGGCGCTCTCGTTGGGAGGAACGCTCCGGTCCAGCGCGGTGAGGGCGTAATAGTACTTGACCCCCGGCTGCGGGGTGGCGTCGCCGTAGGTCGATTCCGCCGGCCCGACGCTGGCGATCGCCTCGAATTCCCCGGCCTCCTGCTGCGAGCGATAGATGCGATACCCCGCCAGATCGGGTTCGCTGTTGGGAAACCAATACAACTTGATCGTTCCATTCTCCGCGGAAACGGCGAGCCCCGTCGGAGGCGCCGGCGGATAGACGTCCTGGGGCGTCACCGAAAGCGGCGTCGAGTCCCGGCTTTCGACGAAGGCTTTCCCGGACATCACCGACCGGACGACGTAGGTATAGCTCTTCCCGAAGAGGAATTCCTCGTCATCGTAGAACGGCTGTTGCAGGGGCTTTTCGTTCCTCGGCCTCTCGGGGATCGTTCCTGCCGCCTCCGTCCGATAGAGATTGTAGAGGATCGTTTCCTGGTCCGCTGCGCGGGCCGGAGGCTCCCAGCTGATCCGAATCTTCCTTTCGGAAACCTCCGATCTCACGTTGTCCGGCGGCAGCGGCGGCGGCAGGATGCGGAGCGTCACCAGCAAGGAGAGAGGAGAAGAGTGCTTCTCGACGTCGACCACCGTCATCGCGTAGGTGACCTCCCGCCCCTTCTCGGGGATGGCCACGGTCAGCGGGTGCGGATCGGTATAAGCGACCCGGCGCCCCGCCATCGCCTTGCCCAGGACCTCCCCGGACAGCGTGGCGATCCGCTTCGATTCGCGATTGAACTGGCGGATAGCCGTCCGCTGGGCCGTCCTGCCACTCGTGAGTCCCTGCCCCAGGCCCCCTTCCAGCCGGAAGATCCGGACCTCCTGGATCGGCGCCAATGGCCCGCCATCCTGGTTCTTGTCGGGAAGGACGGCGGTCAGGAGGACTTCCTCGCCCTGCTGCTTGCACGCCAGCGAGGAAACCCGGTCGGGGCCTTTGAGAAGCGGGGCGAGAGGCGGCCCCTTCTTCCCGCAAGCCAGCGCCGCGAGAAGGCCGGCCGAGAGAACCACTCTCGCGACCGGCGTCCAAAGCTTGCGACCTGGCGTCCGGGAACGCTCGGGAAGGCTCATGCGGCGGTCAGGCTCCCGCGTCTGACACAAGGAGGAAGAGTCAGAGGATGTAGCGGCTCAAATCCTGGTCCTTGACCACTTCGGAGAGCATCCGCCGGACGTAGTCCGCGTCGATGGTGATCTCCTTCTGTTCGAGCTCGCTTCCCTCAAACGAGATCTCGTCCAGGAGCTTCTCCATGATCGTGTGCAGCCTGCGCGCCCCGATGTTCTCGGATCGCTCGTTCACCTCGGCAGCGTAGTGCGCGATCGTCTGGAGCGCGTCGTCCGTGAAGCGCAGGCGGATTCCCTCGGTCTCCAGGAGGGCGACGTATTGCCGGGTGAGGGCATTACGCGGTTCTTTGAGGATCCGGACGAAGTCGGCCTCGACCAGCGATTCCAGCTCGACGCGTATCGGGAAGCGTCCCTGGAGCTCGGGGATCAGGTCCGCGGGCTTGCTGACGTGAAAGGCGCCGGACGCGATGAACAGGATGTGGTTCGTGCGGACGATGCCGTACTTGGTGACGGCGGAGGTTCCTTCGACGATGGGCAGCAAATCGCGCTGGACCCCCTCCCGGCTGACCTCCGGGCCGCGCCCCCCCTCCCGGCCCGCGATCTTGTCGATCTCGTCGATGAAGATGATTCCCGATTGCTCCGCGCGGGTGATCGCCTGGCGCGCCACCACGTCAGGATCGATCAGCTTGTCTTCTTCTTCGCGGAGGAGGTGCTCGCGGGCCTCGGCGACGGTCATGCGCCGCTTCCGCCCGCGGGTCCCGAACAGTCCCGGCATCATCTCCTTGAGGTTGATGTCCATCTCCTCCATTCCGGCGCTCGTGAAGAGCCGCATCGCCGGAAAGGAGCTCTGGCGCACCTCCACTTCCAGGAGCCGGCCCTCGAGCGAGCCGCCGATCAGCTGCTGTCGCAGCTTCTCGCGCGTCCTTTCGTGCTGCTCCATCGATTCCGGGACGGGCTGGGGGGCCGCAGCGCCCGCGGCGGGCCGGTCGAGCGGAGGCAACAGCAGATCCAGCAGCCGCTCCTCCACGTTGCGGGCCGCGCGCTGCCGCACTTCGGCCGCCTTCTCCCCGCGAACCATCTCCACCGCCAGCTCCACGAGGTCCCGGACCATCGACTCGACGTCCCGCCCCACGTAGCCGACTTCCGTGTACTTCGAGGCCTCGACCTTGACGAAGGGGGAGCGGGTCAGGCGGGCGAGCCGCCGGGCGATCTCCGTCTTCCCCACCCCGGTGGGGCCGATCATGATGATGTTCTTGGGGGCGACTTCCTCCGCCATCTCGGCGGGAAGCTTCAGGCGGCGCATCCGGTTGCGCAGCGCGATAGCGACGGCGCGCTTCGCGGCCTTCTGCCCCACTATGTATTTGTCCAGCTCCACGACGACCTGGCGGGGCGTCAGCTCGGCGCTCGGGTCGAACGTCGTCTCGACCAGTCCCGGCATGTAGTACACCATCGGACCCACCCCGCTCAGAGGGACTCCACGCAGATGGAGTCGTTCGTGTAGATGTCCAGGGTGGAGGCGATCATCATCGCCTCCCGGGCGATCTCCCGCGCCGGAAGCGTCGAATGCGACGCCAGCGCGCGCGCCGCCGCGAGCGCCATCGGCCCGCCTGATCCGATGGCGATGAGGCCGTCGTCGGGCTCGATCAGGTCGCCCGTTCCCGAGAGGAGATAGGAGTGGCCGGTGTTGGCGACCACGAGGTGCGCCTCCAGCCGCCGCAGGACCCGATCGGTCCGCCAGTCCTTCACCAGCTCCACCGAGGCCCGCTCCAGGTTCCCCCGGTACTCCTCCAGCTTGGCTTCGAATTTGGTGAAAAGCGAAAAGGCGTCCGCGGCCGAGCCCGCGAAGCCGGCCAGAATCTTCCCGTCGAGGAGCTTCCGGATCTTCCGCGCGCCGTGCTTCAGGACCGTCTGACCCAGCGTGACCTGCCCGTCCCCGGCCATGGCCACTTCATTATGATGTCGAACGCAGAGGATGGTGGTGTGACGGAAGGGCGAGGGCATGGCGCTCTGATCCTTACGGCTCAATGGGATGACGCAGATCCTCGCGATTATGTCAGCGGGGAGGGGGGGAGTCAAATTCTCACGAAGACGTGGTTCAGGCGGGCAGCAGAGAGATCCGCGCGTCGACGGCGAACGAGTCGTCGCGCCCCGAGCCGGCGATGAAGGGATTGACGTCGACCTGCTCGATGGCGGGGAAGTCGCTCAGCAGCTGCGAGAGTCTCAGCAGCATCTCCGCCAGGAGCTTCCGGTTCACCCCTTTCTCCCCCCGGAATCCCTCGAGCAGCGGGTAGCCGCGGATCGACGCGATCATCTCCCGCGCGTCGAGATCGGTGATCGGGTGGATCCGAAAGGCCACGTCCTTCATCGCCTCCACGAAGATCCCGCCGAGCCCGAACATGAGCAGCGTTCCGAACTGGCGGTCCTGAAACGAGCCGAGGATGACTTCCCGCCCGCCCCGGACCAGTTTCTGGATGAGGACGGGCAGGGACTTCCGCTTGAGGCGCCGTGCCATCTCTTCGTAGGCCCGCCCGACCTCGTCTCCGTTGCGCAGATCGACCCGCACCCCTCCCACCTCGGTCTTGTGGGAGAACTCCTCGAGCAGGACCTTCATGACGACCGGATAGCCGACTTCCATCGACGCTCCGATGGCGTCGGCGATGGTGGTCGCGACCCGTCCCCGGGGCCACGGCATGCCGTAGGCCGAGAGGACCTGCTCGGCCTCCACGAACGAGAGCTGCCGGCGCCCGGCCCGGCGCGCCGCCTTGAGGATCGCGGCGACCTTCGGCTTGCGGACCGAGAACCGGATCTTCTTGCCGCGAGGCTTCTCGCGGATCCGGCGGTAGCGATCCATCGCCGCCATCGCCTGCACCGCCGGCTCCGGGTATGGATAGACCGGAATCGAATTGTCCCGAAGGGTCTGAACCCCTTCCTCGCCCCGGTCCTTCCCCATGAAGCAGCTCAGGACCGGCTTCCGGTTCTTCCGCGACACGCGGACGATCGTCTCGGCCACCTCCTGGGCGTTGATCATCGTCGGTGTCACGAAGAGCACGAGCACGCCGTCGACGGTCGAATCGGCAAGCAGCGCCCGCAGCCCGATTTCGTAGCGCGGCGCGTCACCGGAGGCGATCAGATCGACCGGGTTCGCGACGCTGCACTCCGGCGGGAGCTTCGCCTTGAGGATCCGGCGCGTCTTCTCCTCCAGCGGCGCAAGGTCCAGCCCGAGGTTGACGGCCGCGTCGGTGGCCATGATCGCCGGGCCGCCGGCGTTCGTCAGGATGGCCACGCGGTTGCCGCGCGGCAGCGGCTGGCTCGTGAAGGCGCTGGCGAGGGTGAACATCTCCTCGATCGTCCCGACGCGCAGGACGCCGCATTGATCGAAGAGCGTCGAGCTGGCCCGGTCCGCGCCCGCCAGCGCCCCGGTGTGCGACATCGCCGCCCGGGCGCCCGCCTCGGTCCGCCCCGATTTCACCGCGATGATCGGCTTCTTGCGCGTGACCCGCTGCGCGATCTGCGTGAACTTGCGCGGATTCCCGAAGCTCTCCAGGTACATGAGGATGACCCCGACGGAAGGGTCGTCCTCCCAGTATTCGATCAGATCGTTGCCCGAGATGTCGGCCTTGTTCCCAACGCTGGCGAACATCGAGATCCCCAGGCTGACCTGGCGGGCGTTGGCCAGGATGATCTCGCCGAGTGCCCCCGACTGCGACATGAAGCCCGCCAGGCCCCGCGTCGGCGCCGTCGCCGCGAATGTGGCGTTGAGCCCGACGGCCGGGTCGGTGTTGATCACCCCCATGCAGTTCGGCCCGATCATCCTCATGCCGGCGCGGCGCACCATGTCCCGAACCTTCGCCTCCAGCTTCGCCCCTTTCTCCCCGACCTCCCGGAACCCGGCGGTGATGACGACCAGGCCGCGGACCTTCTTGTCGCGGCATTCCCGGACCGCCTTTTCCACGGCGTCCCGCGGCACCACGATGACCGCCAGATCGACCGGATCGGGAATCGCTTTCACCGAGGGGTAGCACTTCATCGAATGCAGGACCTGGGTATGGGGATTGACGGGGAAGACGGCCCCCTGGAATCGGCCGGCGAGCAGCTTGTGCAAAATTTCGCTGCCGATCGAGCCCGGGCGCCGTGAGGCGCCGATCACGGCGACCGAGGAGGGCCGGAAGATGGCGTCCAGACTTCGGTTCAAAAGAGGACTCCGCGAGGAAGGGGGGCCGGGCCGGCGCGGATGTTACCGAAGGGGGATCGAAGGTGTCAATGCGAAGGGTCGGTCGTATCCGCGGGGAAGAAGTGCATCTCCACGCGCGTCCCGGCGCCCGGCGCGCTGTCGATGTCGATGGTCGCCCGATGCTGCTCGACGATGCGGCGGACGATCGCCATCCCCAGACCCGAGCCGCGCTCCTTGCCCTGCGTGAAGAACGGCTCGAAGACGCGGGCGACGGTCTCGGCGTTCATGCCCGGTCCCGTGTCGGAGATCGAGAGCCTCGAGTGACCGTCCACGGAGGCTGTCTCGACCTTGAGCGTTCCGCCCCCTTCCATCGCCTCCACGGCGTTCCCGACGATGTTATGAAGAAGCCGGACCATCTTCTGCCGGTCCAGAGGAAGCTCCTCCGACTCCTCCAGCCGCGCGTCGAGCCGGATCTTCTCCTTCTCGAGCCGCGGCGCCACGGAGTTGAGGAAGTCCCGGACCAGGGCGCTCAGCGAGGTCGCCTGAACGTTCAGCGGCTGCGCCTCGGAGGAGAACTCGAGCATCTCCCCGGAAAGGCGCGCCAGGCGATCGACCTCGTCGATGATCACGTTGAGCTTCTCCTTGTGCGCCGCCTCCGGGACCTTCATGCGGAGCAGCTCCGCCGTCCCGCGCAGCGCGGCAAGCGGACTGCGGATGTCGTGGACGATCGACGCCGCCATCCGGCCGATCGTCGTCCAGCGCTCGTTCTGCACCCGCTCGCTCACCATCCGGGCGTTCTCGATCGCCACGGCGGCGAGCCCCGCGAGCACCTCCAGCACCTCCCGGTCCGTGGCGTCGGGAAGCGCCGAGCGCTGGTGGCTGTCCATGTAGACGATGCCGATGATTCTCTGCTGGATCTTGAGCGGCACGCAGCCGATCGTCTCCAGCCGCAGGCGCACGATGCTCGCCGACTGATCGCGCTCGCCCGGCCCGAGCTGGCTCGTCCGGAACTCCGCCTGCCCCGTCTTGGCGACGCGCAGCGCGATGCTCCGGCTGAATTCCAGCTGCTCCTCGGAGACCTGCTCCTGGGCTTCGCCGCGCGACGCGCGCAGCTTCAAGTTGTTCCCCTGCCGGAGAAACAGATAACCGCGCTCCGCTTGAGAGATCCGCAGGCAGGCTTCGAGCACCCGCCCGAGGACCTCTTCCAGATCCAGGGTGGAAAGGAGGACCTTGGAGATCTCCAGGACTTCCTGAAGGCTTTCGTCGCGTTTGCCGCGTGAAGGGACCGGCGTGACGAATTCTTGGGGCCTGACCGCGTCGTGAGGCTGAGAGAGGAAGCGGATGCGGTAATTCCCCGGCCGGCCGAGCACCACCATCGATCCGTGGGAGAGACGCTGCGGACCCTTGACCGGCGTGCCATCGACCCAGGTCCCGTTGGTGCTTCCCAGGTCCTTGACGACGAAGCTTCCCCCCACCGGCTCGATCCGGGCGTGGAGCCCCGAAACGAAGGTCTCCTCGATCACTACATCGCAATCCGCGGAACGCCCGAGGGTCAAGGGATTGCGCTCCAAGGGAATCAGCTTCCGATTCCCTTCCGAGGTGACGACCTCGAGCGATGCTCCCCCGCCTTGGGACACCTTTATTCTCCTTACGGGCTGCGCCGTACCGAATATAAATCCAACAGGCTGGAAGTCAATGCACATCAGCATCTTGACACAGCTTCCGGCGGTTTTCTAGACTGGGCCCATGCCGACGCCGGAGAGCCTTGGAAAGCTGCTGATGCTGATGGGAGCGATTCTCCTGGGCCTGGGTGCGCTCTTCACCCTGGCCGGGAGGATTGGCTGGCTCGGCAAGCTGCCGGGGGATTTCCGTTTCGAACGGGGTGGCTTCTCTTTCTACTTTCCGCTCGCCACGTCGCTGCTGCTGAGCATCCTGCTGACACTCATCATCAACCTATTCCGCCGCCACTGAATCAGACCGGACGCCCATCCCGTCCGACGCACGGATTCATACTCCCCTTAAGGCTCGAAGACCAGCGTCCCCTCGCCCGGCCTCCGGACCATCCGACGCCCGTACAGCAGGCAGACGATCCCGACGACGATGATCGCCCCGCCCAGGAGCTGCCGGGACGTCGGAAGCGTCGTGAAGACCACGTAGGCCGCCAGGAGCACGAAGAACGGCTGCAGCGTCTTGATCGCCGTGGCGCGCGTCACGTCGATCCGCGCCAGGCTCGCATAGAAGGTGACGTTGGCCATGAACGAGCCGGCCAGCGACGCGACCGTGATGATCAGGAAGACCGGCGCCGAGGGAAGCTGCAGCCGTCCAGTCACCAGCCCATAGATCAGCGCAATCCCCGAAGCGAGCAGGGACCGGTAGAAGATCACGACCAGGGGGCTGACCTTGCGGACGGCCACCTTCACCAGGATGACCGTGATCCCCTCCATCACCGAGGAGAGCAGGCAGAGCGACAGCCCGATCAGCAGGAGGTTCCCCCCCCGGTAGGTCGTGACCAGGCTCCCGAGAAGCGCGATGACGACCCCGACCCCCTCGAACGAGTTGAACCGCTCCCGCAGGAAGGCGACCCCCATCAGGACCGCGAAGACGTTGTCCGCCCGGGTGTAGAACGAGACCAGCGCCGGATCGATCATCTGGATGGCGTAGAAGAAGAGGATGATGGCGACCGCCGAGGAGAGGCCGATCCCAACCAGGTGCCGCCACGGGTTTCCTTCGGCGACCAGCGTCGTGTGCTTCCCCTGCTTCATGAGGAGGAGCAGCGAGTAGAGCGAGCCCATGGCGAACCAGCATACGACGAACGTCTCGGGATGGATGCTCCGGAGCACATACTTGCTCGCCACGTAGGTGATTCCCATGCACGCGGCGGAGGTCAGCGACAGGAGCATTCCCTGAACTTCGCGGGACTGGCGGTAGAAAACCCTGGAAGGAGTCATCGACGCGAAGGCCTCTTCAAATAAGGATTCCTGAACGAAAGGTCATAGCGGCCCGGGCGGAAAATATGGCCTCCCGGGTCCCCCTCCGCAACACGGCCGGACCCATTCCCCGCCGGAATAACCCGCCGACATCATCGAATCTGATGCGTCCGTCAGGATTTTATGGTGCGGATTTGAGTCTTCCACGGGAAACGACCCGAAATCCTGAAACAGAGCGCGTTGCATCGAACTAATTATTGCATTTGCATCAGTTAATGACCACCGTCTCATCAGAGCTCTCCTTCGGTAAGCGCGAGATTTGCTCCAACTGACTGAAAATAATAGACAATTTCCATCTCACCGTAAACGCCCTCCATGGTAGGACGCTAGGCCTGAGACGGTCATTGAAGCATCATTTGTAATTTCAATTGATTAGGAGAAAAGTCCGAAAATCCCTACGGTAATCTGCGTACAGCTCGAAATAACCTGCTTTTTTTCAATAGGTTTCACGACATCCAACACAAAAACACCCTGTTTTTGTTGATGTTTTCCAAGCCTCCGGAATCGACCCGTTTTCCCGCCGATCCCGTAAATCATTATTTACCTTAGGGCTACGATTTCGTTCTCGACTCCGCCATCGAATTGGCACTCGCATTGCCATTCTCAGGGCCAGCGGCGATGGACACATAACCTAAATCAGCGAGGGAGGAAGAAATGAAGACGGCGAGAATCCTGGCGGTGCTCGTGGCGGCGATGGTGATCAGTTCAGTTCTCTTCGCGGCTCCGGCGGCTAAGTCGACCAGCCCGACGACCGACGGCGCAATCTGGGGCGGCAAGGTTCCCCCTCCCACCAACGGCGCAATTTGGGGTGGCAACAGCGCAGGTGGCGGTAACAAGCCGACTCGCGTCGTGATCGATCGGCAGTCCGGAGTCGACCACAAGAGTCTCGCAGACTACTTGAAGTCGCTGGCTCATGGCCTTGGCCTTATCACCGAAGGCGCCATCTGGGGCTGAAATAGCGGCTACTCGTACAGTAAGCAACCCCAGAAAAGGAGAACCCGATCGGGTTCTCCTTTTTTGTTGCTTTTTTCTACGCTGAGCATAACTTCTAACGTGCGATCGAATACCTGTAGGGATCGGTCTTGTCAAGAGATGGCATCCTTAAACCTCGTTTTACAAAGCTTCACACCCTCGGACGCGAAAAAGACGGACGAGCTCTTTGGCTTGCCCAAGACGGTCTCTTGGACAATCGCCTCGTTGTCCTAAAACAATTCCAGGTACCAGCCTGGCTCGCTAACGATCATCTTCAGTTGTTGTCCATTTGTGATTCATATTTGAGCCTCTCCCACCCAGGCATTGCGAAGCCTCTGCTTTTCTGCGAGTACATTGATTCTCTCGTCTATGTCTCCTACGAGTATATTGATGGTAAACCTTTCTTGCCAACTATCCACTCGCTATCGAATACTTCGTTTTTTGATATCGTCCTCCAGCTCTGCTCTACTCTCTACTACCTCCACTCTCGCGGTTACGCACATTTGGACCTTCATCCAGCTAATATTCTCTTGGAACCTCACTCCGACGGCCGTCACACGTTAAAACTACTAGATGTTCCGCTACTCCCCCTACAGCTCTTGCAACGAGTTCCTGACATCATTGCATTCCATCCTCACTACTCGGCGCCAGAAGTTATAGCCGGTGAATCTTTTGACTATCGTGCACATCTTTATTCTGTCGGCGTTTTACTTTGTTCGGCTTTGGATGTAGCTTCACATACTTCTTCGTATCTCTTAGCTCCACACGCTCCTACTCCAAACGGTTTATCTTTTGAAGCGGTTTCCCCTGCTTTCCTAGTACCAATTCTAACTACGCTCCTGAATACTAGTAGGGACAAGCGCTTTCCATCCGCATACTTTCTTTATGAAGATCTAGTTGCACATTTGAAAGACAATAAGATCGACTATCCCGCTTCATACCCGTTCGGCACAGTCGTTCATTCCCCTCCGTTTATCGCCACCACCGAGTCGCACTCAGGTATTAGTGCTCTTGATTCGTATCTAACGAATATTGAGTCAGAACCCCACCTACAATTAAACTTGTCAGGCCTTCCGGGTTCAGGCGTACATCGGCTATCACGTCTTCTGGCGCTCTATGCAACCCTTCGCGGTTGTCACGAAGCGTTCGTAAGTCCCAGTAAACAACTTCTTTCATCTTCTCTGAATTGCGAGGCTCCCAGGAGTGCCCCGCGGCCTACGGTGGTCTTGCCTGGGACGGATGTTTCTCAGTCGCAGATTGATACATTTCTTCACCATTTTGACCACAGCCTCGTCATCACAACGGAACTGACAACCATCCCATTGTCGTTGCACCGAGTGGCTGAAATGCTTGAGTATCGTGTAACGGACTTACATGTATCTCCTCTTCCTATGTCAAGTGCGCTTCAGTTCATAGACCTTTTCCTGCATATCAATACCCTCAGCAGCGCGGTGAAGGAAGGAATTGCCATGCGCTGCTTCTGCTTACCCGGATTCCTGTCCAGTGAACTTCGTGGGTTTATCGAACGAGGTATTCTCAAGAAGCGGGGGCCGGCGTGGGAACCGATGGAGTCGCCGCTAGATTCGCCCGGATCGGAGAATACAACAGCATTGATGCGCAGTACACTTCAGAATCTAACTCCTCAAGATGTCGCATTTCTGACCATATTTGCGATCGCCCCTTTTGCAATGGATATAGGGATGGCTATAGCATTGGCCTCCAGTGATGAGCACCGCGCTCGGCATCTTCTCGAATCGGCCTGTGCGATTGGCTACATGGGCTCTCAGAACGACTCAGTCTTCTTAAACTCTTCCCTTTTTCGAGAAGCGATATCAGCGTTTCAATCACCAGAGGCCACGCTCTCCCTCGCACGCAACAGCCTAAACGTTCTCCGAACTCGCACTACTCATCAGCCTTCACAGCATGATGCGCTCCTTGCCGCTTTTGCTGTCCACGCTCATGATAATGCTGCTGTAATTCATCATGCGCTAGCCGCCTCCCACTATTTCGAATCGATGAATCGTCTCGGGGATGCTTTGCATTATTGTCGTCTAGCGGCCGACGCAGTTCCAGTTTCTGAGATCCACAGGCACTCGGAAATCTTCGAAAGAGTGCTAGAACTTCTTGACCGGATAGGTAATACCGACGAGTTCAATGCCATTGCTTGCATACTCCAGAAGACTCTTCCAGAGGATGCCTATTTGCAGCGAATCAACCTTTTCAAGCTACTCGCACATCATCACTCGGAATTGCTTCAACTCCGCGAATCAACCCGTTTCGCGGCTATGGGTATGAGACTTGCCAAAAGGCAAAACTTGCGAAACGAGATATCAAACTGTCTTGAGATTCTCGCCCAAAACCAGCTTCGCCAAGGGCGTCCAACTAATGCCATTAAGACAATTTCAGTCTGCATATCGATACGTCGCAATGAACAAATCGTGAACGATTACGAAAGTGCCTTCGGTATCCTGGCAGGTGCTTATTACATGGAAGGGAACTATACAAAAGCATTGGCATGCGCTGTAGAAGTGCTAAGGCGACTACCAAACCGACCACGCGACAGGAATAAAATCCCAGTTCTTAATAATCTAGGGATCCTGTACATGGAAAGCGGTGATCTGGCCCTCGCCCGAAAGGTGTTATCCAAATGTCGTCAGCTTGCCGAAGCTTGGGCGGAATTTCGAGGCATCTCGCATTGTCATTCGAACTTGGTAGTCTTTCATTTGTATGAGGGCGATCTTTCACAATCGGTCATTCATGCGCGAAGAGTTTTTCAGGTCCTAGAAATGGCTCGTGCCTTGTACGGATACGGCCAATCTCAGCTGAGCCTAGCCGAAGCCCTGCTCTTACGTGGCCAGATTGACGATTCCCTTGATGCGATTGCCAAGGCGCAGGCTGCCTCTGTCGAGAGCGGCGACGCGATGAACGAATTGCTCGCACGCTTGCAGAAGGCTTGGGTGCTATATCATGCCGGGGCCTATGAACAAGCCAAGGCCTCCTTTACTGAAATTGAGCTTCCCCTCGATAAAGCTGGATATCGCGTTCATCAGGTGAGTTGCGGACTTGGATTGTCTAATGTCGAGACCGCGCGAGGAGAGTTCCAATTCGCCAGGGAGAGGCTGGAGCGAATCTACGCAAGACTGCCCCGACAGCACATCATATCGGATCTCGTGTATAGGATTTCGAAGGGTCGGTATCACGCCGCCATGAACGAATATGCGCAAGCACGACGTTCCTTTGCCGCCGCGGAGGCTTTGGCCCGCTCCCATGGGTTCCGGCCGTACGTCTTCGAGGCTCAACTGTCTCTCGCCCAGTGCTTTCTTGCCTTGGGAGAATCCGAAGAAGCCGCTTACTACCTTAAGCGGCTTTACGGACTCAACGAAAGACTGCGATATCGGCTGCTGGAGCCTTGGCTTCACCTGGCCTTTGCGGATCACCTTGCCTCCGCAGGCGACTTCTGGGAAGAAAAGCGACATCTATTAAACGCCAGAACCGCCTTGCTGGAACTTGCGCACAATATCGGCGATTTGACTCTACGAGAGCACTTTCTGAATCGGCCTGACTCGAGGAGTCTCTTGCAACGCAGCGAGGATGTCGAAGACCTCCTCTACTCACATTCTTCTCGCATTGCCCATGCGCCTCCCGTCAGTAACGCATTGGAAAGCATCGCGCGCATCAACGAGCAGCTTCACCGCCGTGACTCCATGAAATCGACCTTGTCACTCATCGTAGACGAGGCGCTCCGGCTCAGCGGGGCCGAGCGAGGCATCATATTCCTTTTCGATCCCTCGGGGCGCGAGGAGCTTAAGGTCGCCAGGAATCTCGGGCGCCGGTCGTTGGCGGATGCGCGCCGGTACACCCGCACTGCCCTCCTGGCAATCCGCAGAGGCGACATTGTCTTCGCAGCCGACACCTTCACCGATCCCACCTTTAGCGGCTCGGAAAGCATCACCCATCATCGGATTCGCTCGGTCGTCTGTGTTCCGCTTCGCTCTCGTCTGAGCATCATCGGGGCACTCTATCTGGACAGCCGACGCCGAGGGCTTCATGCTCGTCCCGACCTGCTGAAATCTCTGGAGATCTTCAGTCAGCAGGCAGCCGCCGCCTTGGAACGAGCCGCGCGTTATTTTCACATCAACGAGGAGAACCGCAAGCTTCGCGAGAACGCACGCCTGGACCACCCCAAACTGATCGGACAAGGAAGCCATTTCACCCATCTCAAGCAGCTGATCGCAGCCGCGGGCTCCAGCCACCTTCCGGTTCTGATCCTCGGCGAGAGTGGAACGGGAAAAGAGCTGATCGCCCGTGCCATCCATGAGTCCGGTCCGAGAGCCGAGGAACCTTTCCTGTCGGTGGACTGTGGGGCGCTTCCCGACAACCTCGTGGAGAGCGAGCTGTTCGGATATCGCAAAGGAGCTTTCACGGGTGCGGAAACCAACAAGGAAGGACTCTTTGTCGCAGCTCGAGGGGGCACAATCTTTCTCGACGAGATCGCCAATACATCTCCAGTGCTGCAAACGAAGCTGCTTCGAGCGATTCAAGAGCGTGAGATTCGGCCACTCGGCTCGACCGAATCCATGCCGTTCAAGGCAAGAATTGTTGCCGCCACAAATCGTGACCTGCGGAAGGAATCGCGTGAGGGAAGATTCCGGCAAGACCTCCTTTTCCGTCTGAACGGATTGATCATCGAAACGACTCCGCTCAGGAATCGGAAGGGCGACATACCGCTCCTTATTGGGCATTTTCTTCAGGAATATCGACACCGCACGGGCCGGAAGATCTGGTCGATGTCGGATCAAGCCCTTCAGGCTCTCGGGCATCATGACTGGCCGGGCAACGTCCGCGAGCTTCAAAACTGTATCGAGCGCGCGATGGCCCTTGCGCGTGGCGACACCATCGATCTGGGAGATTTACCGGACAGCATCCGATCGACGTCTGTCGTCTCGTGGGACAAGAAAAACGGAGAGCACCGGCTCATCGAAGAAGCTCTGAGCCTTTGTGCGGGAGACAAGACTCGGGCCGCCGATTACATTGGTTGGAATCGCCAGAAGCTCTACAGGAAGATGGCGCATTACAACATTCCCCGCGATTTCGGACGGCGTAATACAGCGTGACACGTCGGCTGCCTCCTGGCGTCACATTCTTTTTCCCCCAGCCCTTCTGATCCTGGCGCTCCGCTCTCCCCAGGCACGCCTACTCGGACATTATTAAGCGTATCAATAGCTTACGCTACGCATCCTCACGGAGGAATCTCTCCTGCGTAGGTGGTATTAGCCTTGCACCGGTTCGACGCCGGGAGGCGGAGAGCCATGTCAGCTGAATCCGCGAAAAGCCAGCTTGAGACCAAGTCACGCATTCTCGAGTTCCTTCGTAAATTCGGTGAAAGGAGCTATGGAGGAGAGGTCAAACTCTCCTCTGCCGAGCTGGGAGAATTGCGAGAGATTCTTTCGATCCTGACGGCCTTTGCAGGCAAGGATGTTCCAGTCGTGCCGCCCGAGGCGCCAGCGACTCCATTCGGGGGCATCAACTCATCGCGCATGGCTAGCCTCGAAAAGCTCATCGCCAAAGCGGCTGCTTGTGACCTCTCCGTGCTCATCATCGGCGAAAGTGGGACGGGCAAAGAGCTCGTGGCCCGGGAAATCCATCGCCGCAGTCTCCGGTCCGCGAAGCCCTTCTTTTCTGAGAATTGCGCCGCACTCACTGAAACTCTCCTGGAAAGTGAGTTGTTCGGTCATGTCAGGGGCTCCTTCACGGGCGCCGAGAGGGATCGCAAAGGAATTCTCGAACTCGCCGACCAAGGGACTCTTTTCCTGGACGAGCTGGGGGACATGTCCCTGGCTATGCAATCCAAACTCCTCCGGGTGCTTCAAGAAGGCGAAGTTCGATCTGTCGGATCGCGCCATACTACGCGCATCGACGTGCGATTCATCTCGGCCACAAATCGCGATCTCCATCGCCTCGTGGAGCAAGGACGCTTCCGACTTGACCTTTTCTATCGCATCAACGTAATTACGATTGCGCTCCCGGCCCTTCGAGATCGAAGGGAAGACATCCCGCCCCTGATCGAGCATTTCATTGAGGGATACATGAGAAAGGCACGATGTCCCCGAAAGCACTTCGACGAGCGCGCATTGGATCTCTTGTGCGCCTACGAGTGGCCGGGTAACATTCGTGAATTGGAGAACACCGTTCAGCGCTGCATCGTCCTCAGTGAGAACATTGCGATGAGCACGCCGGACCTTCCGGAAAGAATCCGGCGTTTAGAAGGCTTGTTTGATGGAAGCACACGTCTCCGTTCACCCAAAACTGGGGAGCAGATTCTCATCGAACGCGCCTTGACTGACAGTCTTGGGGATAAAGCGAAAGCCGCCCGCTATATCGGTTGGAGCCGCCCGAAGTTATACAGAAAGATCAGAGAGTACGGCATATCGCTGAGTTATGGCCAAATGGAGAGTAAGGCGGCTTCAGCGACGGACTCACCCTAGGAAGCAGATCGATCTACTTCGGCCAGATATCCGTGTTCGCGATCTCCAGGACGTTCCCCGCAGGATCATGGAAGTAAAAGGAAAGACCCGTGGGCCAGCGGGTTTCTTGAATGATGGAAACTCCGCGCGCGACCAGGTATTGCTTCCACCGCTTGTAGTCTTGGGCATCCACTTGAAAGCAGGTGTGCACCGGGCCCGTGGCCCCGTGGGCCGGGAGGTTCGTGCCTTTGAGGGTCTCCTCGGCGTTGAAGAGAAGGAAGACGCTCTCGCCGGCGCGGTAGAAGAGACTGCGGCCGGGCTCCCGCGAGAGCAGGCGCATGCCGAGGACGTCGGAGTAGAAGCGCTCGGTGGCAGCGGGGTCGGTGTAATAGAGGACGGTCTCGAGGACGCGCTGGAGGGGCGGGCGGGACTCGCTCATTGATGCTCTCTGAATGCTTGCCTTATTAATATGATAGCCGCCCCTATCTTAACAAAATAATACGTCAATCCACGGCTCGAGCAGAACGATTCTACGGGGTGACCGGCGCCGTCGCCGGCGGGCCGAGCATCCAGACGTCGGACTGGTTGTCGGCCCGCACGACCAGAAGGCTCCGGCCGTCGCGCGCCAGGGACAGGTTGCTGACGCCGGCGCCGAGCTTGTCGAGGACCACCTGCATCTTCTTGGTCTCGACGTCCACCGTCATGAGCTGGTTCTTGTCCCGGTAAAGGATCCGGCGCCCGTCGGGGAACCAGTCGAAGGGATACCCGCTATTCGTCAAACGATCGTACTGCTTCGTTTCCAGGGTGTAGATGGCGACTCCTCCCTCGCTCGTCGTCGACGTGATCGGAATGCCGGTCAGCCTCTTTCCGTCGAGCGACCAGGCGGCGACGGCGAACCCGTGGGTCTCGTCGAGCCGCGGCAGGAACCGGACCGCATGCTGGGGGAGGGGCGCCGTCAGGTCGATCAGGCCGGTGGCCTCCTCGATCTTGCCGTTGGCGAGGATGGCGAGGCTCCGCCCGTCGGGGGAAGGGTACGGATTCGCCAGGGTGTCTCCCACCGACGCCGTGACCTGCTGGAGCCCGCTCCCGTCGCGGCGAATCCGCCATTGCTCGTAGCGTCCGGTGCGGTCGGAGAAGAAGTAGATCTGATCGGAATCGGGCCCCCAGGCCGGATCCCGATCCTTGAAGCGGTCGTTGGTGAGGCGGCGGAGCCCCGTGCCGTCGGCTTGCGCGACGACCAGGTCCTCCTGCGCGTCGCGCACCTTCAGGAGCAGCCAGCGGCCATCCGGGGACGGCCGCGCGAGCCAAATGTCCCGTGAGCTTCCCAGGATGGTCGCCGGCGGAGCGGCGACCTTTCCTGTGGCGGCGTCGACCGGGTAGCGCTCCACCGCGAAGGAGGTGCTGAGGGCCGCATAGACGACCTGACCCGACTTCGAGATGGAGATCTGCCCGTTCCATTGCCCGGCGGAGGTCACCGGCTCGGGCTCTCCGAGAGGCGCTCCAGTCTGCTCGTCGATGGGCCGCCGCCAGAGGTTCATGGATCCACCGCGGTCGCTGGCGAAATAGAGATACTTTCCGTCCGGCGACCAGACGGGGCACCAGTTGAAGAAGTTGTCGTCGTTCAGGGCCGTCGCCTCGCCGCCGTCGGCCGCCACCGTGTACAGCACGCGCTTGCCGGTTCCCGCGGGGAGGCCCCAGAAGGCGATGCGCTTGCCGTGGGGCGACCAGCTGGGCTGCACCGCATCGTCCTGCTTCATGGGAATCTGCTTTTTTTCGCCCGACATGACGTCGATGCGCCAGAGCTGGCTGCGGGTGGAGCGTGAGGTGGGATCGGTCAGTCCCTCCGTGGCGACCAGCAGCTCCTTGCCGTCGGGGGACCAGGCGGGATTGAATCCGAAATCGGCCACCCGGTGGGCCGACTCCCCGGTGGCCCCCATGACGAAGATCCCCTTCCCCTCCCCTTCCGACCGGAAGGCGATCCACTGCCCGTCCGGGGAAAAGGCGGGGGACCAGTCGTCCTCCTTGGAATCGGGCGTAAGGCGCGTGGCGTTCTCCCCGCCCACGCGCTGCAGGTAGATGTCGTCCTGGATCCCATCGGCGGAGCTGACGTAGGCGAACGAGCGTCCATCGGGCGATACGCTGGGCTGCGCCTCGATACCGCGGGAAAAGGTCAAGCGGGTGAACTGCACCGCGGCGGGCGCGGAAGGCGGGGCGGCGGATGGGAGCCAGCGTCCCAGGAAGAACGCCGCCACGGTCAGGACCCCGGCGCCCAGGGCGAGCACCACCCAGCCGATGCCGCGACGTGCCGGCGCCGGCGAGGCGGGGCTGAGGGTGGCGGCGCTTCCGGAGGCGCCTTCCACCGCCTCGAGCGCGAAAGCCAGGTCGCGCGCCGACTGGAAGCGCTGCTCGGGCTCCTTCTCCAGGCAGCGCCGGACGATGCGCTCCAGGGCCGGGGAGAAGCCGGCGGCTTCCCGCGGGATCTCCGCCGGCTCGGCAACGAGGATGGCGTTCATCGTCTCGACGGCGGAGTCGCGGCGAAACGCGCCGCGGCCGGTGAGCATCTCGTAAAGGATGGCGCCGAAGGAAAAGATGTCGGAGCGATGGTCGGCGTCGAGGCCCCGGACCTGCTCGGGGGACATGTAACCGGCCGTTCCCATCACCGTCCCTGGGGTGGTCTCCAGCATTGCCGTCGGTTTCTGGCTGGCATCCTGCCCGGCCTGGCCGGAGAGCTTGGCCAGTCCGAAGTCGAGGATTTTCACCCGGCCGTCGCGGGTGATGAAGATGTTCTCGGGCTTCAGGTCGCGGTGGACGATCTGCTTGTCGTGCGCGGCGGCGAGGCCGGAGGCGATTCCGATGCCGTACTCGACGACCTTGCGAGCCGCCAAGGCGCGGCCGGCGGGAGCCGCCGTGCCGGGGAGGGGGCCGGGGCCGGGCGGGGCCGCAGGGGGCAGCGGCGTCGCGGCGCCGGCGCCGGAGGAAGGCTTCGATTTCGACCGAGACTGGGTCGCGGGATCGGAGAGCCGGGCGCGCAGGGTCTCGCCGTCGAGCAGCTCCATGACCATGTAGAGGGAGCCCTGGTGGTTCCCCAGCTCGTGGATGGTCACCAGGTTGGGATGGCTCAGCGTGCCGGCGGCGCGCGCCTCGCGCTCGAAGCGCTGCAAACGGTCGGCGTTTTCCGAGAAGCTGGGGGGGAGGACCTTGATGGCCACCTCCCGCCCGATGCGCGGGTCGAGGGCGCAATAGACCTCTCCCATCCCCCCCGCTCCGAGGGGGCCGACGATTTCGTAGGGACCGAGCCGCGTGCCGGGTTCCAGATGCATGGCCTGCGAACAATAGCAGAGCGCGCGGCGGATTGGGAGTGGGACGGGCGGAAGCGTTACCTTTGAGGTCCGACCTCTTCAGCGCAGCTCGAGGACGGATGCCGAATCGGGTCGGGCGGGTCGGCGATATTGGAGGGACCAGACAATCTGGGGGATATTTATAATTCCACCTTGACCAGAGAGCTGCCGTGTCTGAGGCCCCCTGTCCAGTGAATCGCTCTTTGCCAGCATTGTCTCAAAGCTGGGTCCGCACCCGGGCGAATGGTCTTCTGGGGCCGAACAGAAATCCTTGACAAATCATTCCACTGGTGCTATGGAACAATGTATCTTATATCCGTTGTTCGCTAGACCTGCAGCGGAGGGGACAAGACCAGGAAAGGGGGCGACATGAGGCTCAGAACATTGTTGATGGCGTTGATCCTCTCATTCCCTGCATTTCCTTCGATTGCTCAATCAAAAGGTACTATTTCCAAAAAGGAAGTCCCTGGGGCCCTTATCCTGATCGACGGCATGAGAATAAGACGGCCATTTCGGAAGCCTATTCCGATCCAAGACAAGTTCGCGATTGAAGAGGCGGTTCGAGAGTATGCTGGGAGATACTCAACGTTTGTGCTGGAGCAATCTCCCAGTAATAGTCAAGAGGCCGAGGAGCTTGCTTTGTGGATGAATCGAGGTCAACGCATTAAAGACGCCGTATCCGTTTCCGGCTGCGTGCTTAAGGACGACCCGCAGGGTTACTGCATCGTCGTGGTCCCGTCTATAGAATCTAACGTTGCGAAGCCGCAAACGTCTTCTTTGCTTTGTTCACCGGAGACCTCCACGGGCTCGGTTACAGAGGGCAGCTTCTGTAATTGTACTAATTGGATGCTATACAGATCGTGTACAGGTTCGTGCACTCCAGTCGGTTGGAGGCATTGCTGCCGCACTACCGATTGTCCTGTTGGGTGTCAGGGCCACCTCGCCATTTGTGGTGGTGGTCATAGTTGTCCCGATCAAGAGTCTTGCCCAGATATCCTTTGCACACCATGAGCGCTGTGCGCTCCGCTCCTACCTGCCAGTAAAGCCAGATTTCGCATACCGTTGAGCTTGGCTGCTTCTTCGGTTTTGCCACCCGGCCGGAGCGCCTTCCCCCCGCGAAACCGTGTGACGTGGGGATCGTGCAGGTGGGAACAATCAGCCAAGCTCGGGGACGAGGGCACAATGCGCCATGAGGTCCGACCTCTTCAGCGCAGCTCGACGACGAGGATGCCGATCGTCTCGCCGCTTTCGCGGTTGAAGACGATCTTCTTGCCGTCCCGCGAGACGTTGGCACGCCCATCGAAGTGCGGGGGCTTGGGATCGGTGAGCTGGCGCGCTTGAGAGCCGTCGGAGTTCATCAGGTAAAGCGCGAAGGGCCCGTTGCGCTGGGAGGAGAAGACGATGTGCCGTCCGTCCGGAGTCCAGGCGGGCCAGCCGTCGGCAGGAGGATCGTGCGTGACGTTCTTCGGATTGGACCCGTTCCGGTCCCGCATCATGACGTCATCCGACCCGGTGTGGAGGTTCGCCAGATAGACGATCCGATCCCCGGCGGGCGAGACGCGGGCGCAGGTGTCCTCGTCCTCGGAGGTGGCCAGACGCCGCAGGCCGGTTCCGTCCGGGTTGACCTCGTAGATTTGCAGCTGGCCGCCATCGCGGCCGGAATTGAAGAGGATCTTCTTGCCGTCCGGCGTCCAGTAGGGATGGATGTCCTGGGTGGGACTCTTCGACAGGTTCCGCAGAGCGCTGCCGTCGGCGCGCATGGCGTAGACTTCCATGTTTCCGTCGCGGTCCGAGATGAAAGCAATCTCCGAATCATCCGGAGACCAATCGGGGAAGTTGTTGTTCGCCTCGCCCTGGGTGATCTGGACCTCGCCCGAGCCGTCCTGGTTCATGACGTAGATCTGCCACTTCCCCGTCCGGTTGGACTGGAAGAGGATGCGCGCGCCGTCCTTCGACCAGTGGGGGTAGGCGTTCTTGACGCCATCCCTCCAAAGAATCCGCTGCGGCTCTGAGAAGGCGGAGCCCGCGGCGGGGCGATCCGCCGGCGTTGCGCCGAAGGATGCTCCGACCGTACCCAGGGCGACCATTCCGAGCAGGGCTGCCGTGCCGATACGGCGCATCGCGCCTCCTTCGATCATGCTGGTTTCAAAAGCCCCTAAGAGCGCACGGAGAGCCGCGGATGAGGGAAAGAAGTCGAGTCATGCACGGTGATCCGTCGAGGACAACCAGCATACAGGCAGGGAACCCGCGAATCCATGTGCATCCCGGCCAATATCAGGACATTTCGGGCCAATTCCTTTCGCCCAGAGCTCCTCCCTGATTTCAGGCCCCCAGAACAACACTCAAGAGCGCCGCTGCGACTTCTTGCTTGCAGATGTCCGAGTGGTCCTTGATGAATTGGTCGGCATTGAGGTTGTAGATGGCGCCCGGCTTGAAGTCATAGGGAGTTGATTTCAATTCGCCAAAGTCGCGAAGAGAATCGAACGAGGCGGATACTTCGGGTGTGAACTGAGCGCCATTTCGACCCATCCCGCCGTAGGGGTCGTTGGCGGTCCCAAAGGCCGAGGCTTTCGCGTTGGCAAGACGGGAGGCCAGCGGGTAGGCGACGCCGACCGCCTTGTCGTTCTTGGTGTGGGTGATGATTATCGGTCCCGAAGCCCGCTTCTTCGATACGAGGCCGCGGAAGGCTCCGTCGTGCTGGCCGTCGAACTTCGATGCCAGGCCGTTGTGCGAGTAGGCGGCCTGCAACAGCGTCAGGGTCACCTTCGACGTGTTCGCATCCAGCGCGTCCGCCGCGGCGGTCACGACCCTGCCCCCGAAGCTGTGGCCGATCAGGTGAAGCCCCATTTCCGGCTTTCGCTTGCGAATCGCGCGCAACATCTTGGCCACGCCGTCCTTCCCCACGATTCCGGCGCGATTCTTCATCTGGTAGTACGTCGCGAAATTCGCCATCCGGCGAGCCGCCCCGACGACTCCGCTGAACAGGTCCTTGATACCCGCGGCTCCTTCGCCGCTTCCCACATCGGCCGCGCCACCTCCTCCCGCGGCTCTGGGCGCTTGCACGCCGCCGTCAAGATCGGCGAACAGCTTTTTGGGACTGGATTTGAAGAAGGCGTCGGAGGCGTCTTCCGCGTGCGCCGCGCCAGGCTGAAGGACCGCGCGCAGGATGGCCACGAACTCTTCCTGCGCGCCCGGGTCGTCAAGCTTGGACAGGAGCTCTTTGGCGCGATCGATCTTCTTCGCTTTCGCGGCATCGACGGAGCGCTTTCCGAGGCGCACGGGATCGTTCTTCAGCTCCTCCAAGATGCGAATCACAGCGTCCGTATTCTGGGGGGCCGCCGAAGCCGAACCGCCGCCCGGGATCAGATCCTTCTCCGTGAACTTCTTCGAAGGCCAGTAGATGCCCAAGACTCCGAAGGACCGCTGGCTCAGGCCTGGAATGATTCCCGCCTTGGCCACCTCACCCACCCGCTTGAAAAAGGTTTCGTAGAGCGTCCTGGCATCCGCGAGGTCGTTGTTCCATCCATGCGAAATCACGAAAAGATCGGTGAGGGGCGCTTGCCGGGCGATCTTGTCAGTTACCGCGTCGGAATCCCCAAAGGGGTCGCCTTCCTTGGTGAACTCGATCTCGAAGCTGGGAAACGGCGTTTTCATGGGACTCCCCTGAGCCAAAGTGGAATCAAACCGATTGGATGGCCCTCATCAGATCGACCAGGCCATGACCCTCGAAGTACTTCTCGCGCCCCAGAGACGTCGCGCTTTCGAGAAAAATCCGCTTGATCTCCATGGGCCTGCCGATGAACTCCCGGCGAATGGAAAGGAACGCCGCGATGGCGCCGGAGACGTGTGGGGCCGCCATGCTCGTGCCGCTGTCGTCGACGTAGTAAGCGACCCCGTTCTGGACCCGCTGATTGATCGAGGCGAGCAGAGTCTTGAGTTTTTCGCCCGCGATCGCGGAGGTGATGCGCTCGCCCGGCGCGACGAGGTCGGGTTTCGCGCGGCCGTCACCGGTCGGCCCCTTCGAGGAGAAGTACGAGACGCCGTAAGTGTGCGGCGCGTCGCGATGCGTCGCCCCGACGGTGATCGCCGAGGCGGCGTTGCCCGGATCGTTGATCGTGGTCGAGAGTCCGGTGCGAGTCGCTCGCTGGTCCGCGGCGAGTGTCCCGTACCCGGTATTGCCGGCGGCGCAGACGACCACGACGCCGGATTGAACCAGTCGATCCACGGCCGAACAGAGCGGGCTTTGCCCGCAGGCGAACATTTCCGCGTCGAACTCGTATCCGACGCTTAGATTCACGCCGTGCACCCGCAGGAGCTTGGGATCGTCGTTGAGCTTCTCCCGGATGTACTCCAGCGCGCGGATGATGTCGCTCGCCCGGCCGTCCCCGTTCCGGTCCAGGACGCGAAGGCTGATCAGCTTCGTCCTCGGAGCCACCCCATGGAGGCGTTCGGGCGCTTCGACCGGCCGGTCGACGATGGTCCTCTTGGAAGTCGTCCCGTCGGCATCGGCGGAAAACTTTCTCGCGAGGACCCGGTATGGAACCTTCTTCGCCGGCGACAGGGGCGGGAGGCCCCCCGTGATGATCCCGGCCACGTGCGTTCCGTGGCCATATTCGTCCGACAGGGCGGCCCGGCGATGTGTTTCCACGTGGCTCTTGCGCACCACCTTCCAGCGATCTTCCGTCACATCCGCGGGTCTCGTGTCCGGATCCGGAAGGGGTATCGGAATCTCGATCGCTCCTTGCGTCCGGGTCTTCCGAACGAATGAG
>DASYRE010000036.1 GCA_036004685.1 Candidatus Polarisedimenticolia bacterium
AGTCGTTCGCCACGCCTCGCCCGCTTGGCTCGAAGCGAGATCATCAACACGATCTTGACGGATAGGACTCATCGGGACTCCGAGATCATGCTGGAGAGAAGAGGAACTCTCTCAAATCGCTATTGTTCCGCAGCCTGCTAATCAGCCTCTACGGTACGGTCTTGCGGATCAAGATGGTGTTAAGAATGGACTCGGTCGTATCAAGAGAGGGTCAAGATTCGGATGCAAAGGCTCGCCCGGAGACCGAATCAGGTGACTGGTGCCACAAGGCTCAGAGTCTCTTGAAGCTGATAGGAATGGCATGATGCCAATTGGCGCCGCAGCAGATGGCGTTCGCCATGCCTTGGGACAACTAGGTCGGGGGGAGAGCGCCTTGCAGAATGAGCGGGGAAACGGTAGATTATCGTCATGCGACTGAGAAAGGCTTTCATCGCCGTTCTGACCGCCGTTGGTCTACTGATGGCGGCGGGGGTGTCGATGCTCTGTACACCCGCCGGGCACGGCGCCATGCCGTGCTGCAAGACAGTTCAGCCATGTGCGCAGGGCATGAAGATGGCAGATTGCTGCAGGTTTGTGCCGAATCTGCCCGGAAGCCAGCCCGCCGGCCCGGCGACCCTCTTCACCGCGAAGGATTCGCGAGATCATGGGAAGCCTGCTCTCCTGGCCATCGCCACGTGGACCTCGGCCCAGGTTGAAGAGGTCTTCGAAGACTCCTCGTCTCTTCTTTTCTCACCGCCCGCAGCTTCCGTCCCGATCTTCCTCCGGAACAGCTCTCTAATTCGCTGAAACCCTTTCCTCGCCTCTGGCTTCTCCAGCCAGTCTCTTCCATCTTTTTCATTTTCATTGCGTCGATCCGGCCCGCGTGATCAAGCGGGTCGAGAGGAGAGAGAGCGTGTGGAAGACAACTCGGACTATTGTGGCCAACTCGCTGCTGATTCTTTCGTTCTGCGAAGCTACAGCCCAGGAACATCGCCATGGAAAGAAGCCTGAGCCCCCCAAGAAGCAAGGGGCGCATCAACACACACCAAGCGATGTCCACGATGAACACGCTATGGCGATGACGTCCGGACCCCTGGGCATTCCGGAAACACGGAACGCTTCCGGAACCGCCTGGCAGCCGGATTCCACGCCGATGCACGGGGTGCACTTTACTCGCGGCTCCTGGTCGATCATGGCCCACGAGAATTTTTTTGCGGGTTATGACTATCAAGGCAGCGATCGAGGGGATTCGGAGTGGACGGCTCCAAACTGGGGAATGCTCATGGAGAAGCGGTCCGTCGGGAGAGGCGAACTGATGTTCCGTCAGATGCTCAGCCTCGATCCGGTGACCATGGGGTCGAACGGCTATCCTCTGCTACTGCAGACGGGCGAAAGCCTGCGAGGGTTACCGCTGCACGACCGGCAGCATCCGCACGATCTTTTCATGGAAATCGCGGCGGTCTATACCCATCCGCTGTCTGAATCGATGGCTTTCCAGCTCTATCTCGCGCCGGCCGGAGAGCCCGCTCTCGGACCGGTCGCCTTTCCTCATCGCCTCTCGGCTGCCTCCGACCCGCTCGCCTCGCTCAGCCACCACTGGCAGGACTCCAGCCATATCAGCTTTGGTGTCCTCACAGCGGGCCTCATGACTCGAAAGCTCAAACTCGAAAGCTCCTGGTTCAACGGGAGGGAACCCGACGAACATCGCTACGATTTCGATCTCCGTCGGCCCGATTCCTATTCCGGGCGCCTCTGGTTCAATCCCTCCGAAGCCTGGAGCCTACAGGTTTCTTATGGTTACCTCGCCAGCCCCGAAGAGCTTCAGCCCGACGAGAGCCTGCACCGTTTCACCACATCAGCGGCTTACAACCTGCCCGTGGGTCCCTCGGGAGTTCTGGCGACCACCGCTGTAATGGGCAGGAACCATCCTTCGAAAGGACCGGAAACATCGTCCTGGCTGCTGGAAGCCAATTACGAAACCAATGGCCGCAGCGTTCTCTTCGGACGCGCTGAATACGTCGAGAAGACGGGCGAAGACCTCGTGCTTTCGACTGCATTCGAGCCGGAGGTCTTCAAGATCAAGAGTCTGGTTGCCGGTTACGTCTTCCGAGTCACGAACACACCGACCCTCGTTCTGGGGCTTGGTGCACGGGCTTCCGTCAGTTTTATTGGAAGCGACCTCGAACCATTCTACGGAACCAGAAACCCTTCCGGGTACATGGTATTTCTCCAAATCCATCCCACTGCAATGAAGAGGCATGCAATGAAGATGTGAAGGAAGAGCAGATTCTAAGGCAGTCATCTCGAGCCAGCACTCAGAGATGTTGAGAGGAGCTTGGAGGTGTGATGCGCAGGAAACCTTCGGTCCCTGAGACGTTCTCCTGGAGCCGGTTCCTCGGTATCATCTTGTCGATTGCAAGGCTGTTTCTGCTTCGGAGATAGAAAATTTACCCGTCTATCGAAATGGACTGCGGCTCGATGTCAAACCGTTGTTGCCTCAAACGGCCGGTGCTATATTCCATGCCATCCCGCACGCTCCGATTTCACAGGAGACGTTCCATGAAAGCCTCCCGTTCCTTCAGTCTCTTCTCCCCTCGATCCTCGCCTTCCATCTTCTTCATCGTCTCTCTCGCCTTCGCCCTGATGGGGGCCGTCTCCGAGGCGGCGGCTCAAACCGATGCCTTATCAACCACGATTTACCGTCTAGGGAAGACCGGCACTTTCCAGCGAGGGTGCTTCCCTCCCTGCTTGTGTCCGGTCATGGAGAGCGGCTCCGAAAGGGGGACCTTCGCCCTGACGTTCAGCGGGTCGGACGGCCTCTTCAACACGTACCGTGTCAGCGAAGTGAACTGGACGGTTTCGCTTCCCGGCGGTGAGGTGCGCGTCACCGGCTCCGGGACCTATCGGGTCGGAGGCGAGTTCGCGGTCCAGCACCAGCTCGAGCTGGACCTCAAGGTGGGTGACAATCCGGTGGAGCATTTCGACAGCGGCTTAGTGGCCGGCGGCGGAGGCTTTCCCAGAATCGACATCACCATTTCCGTTCACGGGCAAGTTTGCTTTGACACGGTCATCCACGTCGATGCCTCTCCGGTGCCCCAGGCGGAGATTCAGGCCTACCGCGTCCTGCCGGAAAGCTCATTCCAACGCGGCTGTTTCGGAATGTGCGACTGCCCGGTGACCGAACAGGGCTTGCGGGGCAGCTTCTCCCTGGTGCCCGTCGACCAGAACCCGCTCTTCACCGAGTATTCCGTCGTGCAGGTGAAATGGCTGGTTGGTCCGCTTCCCGCCGACGTGACATCCTCGGGTATTCCGGTAAGGGGCTTCGGCACCTACCGAGTGGGAGGGGAAGTCGCCGTCCAGCACCAGATGGGGCTCGATCTGACGGTCGGCACGGAGGCTTCCGCGTTTTTCGACAGTGGCCTGGTTTCCGGAGGGAGCAACTTCCCGCGGATCGACATCCAGATCGCCAACGAAGCGAACAGCTGCGTCTCGACGGTCATCGAGCTGCACGCCAAGCCGGCGAAGCTCTCCCCGGCGTCGCCCTCTTTGACCACCGAGCCTCGCTACTGAACCTGGAGAGGCGACTCAGGATCGCTTGTTCGGGCGGTCGGGTATGGCCATGATTTCCTCGGCAGCGCATGAGGGAGAGGTGTCGCAGTCCTACTTCGGTCCGCGCAGGCGGTAACCGACGCCGGGCTCGGTGAGAAGGAGCTTCGGGCGCGCCGGGTTGGACTCGATCTTCCGGCGGAGCTGGGCCATGTAGACTCGAAGGTAGTGCGCTTGGCCGGTGTAGGCCGGCCCCCAAACGTCCTTCAAGATCTGTCGGTGAGTAAGGACCCGGTCGACATTCCGGGCCAGCAGGACCAGAAGGCGATATTCGATGGGCGTCAGATGGAGCTCGGTCTCGTCGAGCAGGACGCGGCGGCGCGTGACGTCGATTCGTAAGGGACCCGCATCGACAACCGGCTCGGCGGCCGGAACGCCGGTCTGGAGAGCGTGCCGCAAGGCCACCCGGATCCGTGCCAAGAGCTCCCCGACGCCGAACGGCTTCGTCAGGTAGTCGTCGGCACCCGCGTCCAAGGCCTCGACTTTGTCCGCCTCGCGACCCCGGGCGGAGATGACGATGATCGGGGTGCGGGCCCACTCTCGGATCTCACGGGTGAGCTGGATGCCGTCGCCGTCAGGCAATCCCAGGTCGAGCAAGATCAGCTCTGGATGATGGCTGGTGGTCAGCGCCACGCCTTCCCGGGCAGTTCCAGCCTCCAGGACCCTGAACCCGTTGGAGCCGAGGGAGGCGCGGAGGAATCGCCGCATCTGAGGCTCATCTTCGACAACCAGGAGAAGAGGCTTCGTCTCGTTCAAGGCCCACTCGCCTCACCGGGCGGCGCGAGTACGGCAGCCTCCGGCATGGAGGGCGCGGTGCCCGTTTGGGGTAACGTCATCCGGAACACGGCTCCGCCGCCGGCCCGGTTCTCGGCGGTCAGGGTTCCACCGTGCGCCTGGACGATGCCTCTGGCAATGGCGAGCCCGAGTCCCGTGCCCCTTGCCCCGGTCTGCGGTCCGCGGTGGAACTTCTCGAAGATCTGAGATTCGCTTCCGGGCGGAAGGCCTGGGCCCCGATCCGACACATCCACCTCTACGGCGTCGTCGCTGTTCCGGGCTCGGATCTCGATCGGGCTGCCGGCCGGCGTGTGCTTCACCGCGTTTTCCAATAGGTTCACGAACGCCTGCTCGAGGAGGACGGGATCGGCGGATAGAAGCGGGAGGCCGTCGGGCACCTCGGTGGACACCTCCCGGCCCTCGAGCTTCCGATCCAGACGCGTGAGCGCGGAGCCGACTATCTCCTCGAGAGGCACCCACTCGCGCTTGGGCTCCAGAGTGCCCGACTCGAGCCGGGTCATGTCGAGCAGGTTCCCGACGAGACGCTCGAGCCGCTCCGCTTCTTCGCAAAGGGTATCCAGCAGCTCGGCGCGCTCGGTCGCGTCGAGTCCCTCCGACTCGTCGCGTAGCGTCGTCGCCGCGCCGGTGATGGCCCCGAGGGGCGTGCGGAGGTCGTGCGAGACGGCGCTCAAGAGCGAGCTGCGCATCTCTTCGGTCCGGGCCCGAAGCGCCACACTCTTGGCTTCCTCGGCGAGGCGGGCCCGTTCCAGGGCCAAGGCGATCTGGCGGACCAGAGCCTCGAGGAAGTGTCGCTGCTCCGCTTGTTGGAGCGCCGGCTGATCGGAGGCGACAGCGAGAACACCCAAGGCGCTGGCCGAAGCCTGGATCGGAATACAGGTGAGGCGGGCGCCCGGCAGGGTATCCGTGCCGGGACCTGCCGGGCGACCGTGTTCCAGAACCCATCGGGCCACACCCAGCTCCGGCACGTCCAGGGGAAGCGGGGAGCCTGCCTTCGCCTTCAACTCGAGGTTCCCGGCATTGCCCGGCAGCAGGATGGCGGCGCCGCCCCCGAAGATCTCGGCCGCATGCCGCGCCGCCGCCTCCGCCACCTGCTTATCGTCCAGGGCCGACCCGAGGTCGCGGCTGACGTTGTAGAGCACCCGGGTGCGCTCCTCGCGCAAGCGGGCTTCTTGCTCCTGGCGGCGGACGCGCAGCGTCAGCTCGCTGATCACCAAACCTACGGCGAACATCATGCCGAACGTCAAGATATGTCGCGTGTCGCCCACGTCGAACGTCAGATAAGGGGGAACGAAGAAGAAATCGAAGAGCCCGACCGAAAGGGCGGCGGCGAGGACCGATGGGCCGCGACCGAAGCGGATCGCCGCGATCATGATTACCAGGAGGTAGAGCATTACTAGGTCGGGCAGCGCCAGAAACGTCCGGACTAAGCCCGCGGCTCCGGTCGCCAGAGCGACCAGAACCGTGGCCCAGGCGTAGGCGGGCCAGCCGGCCCGAAAGACCGTCTCGGTCCCCCCGGCGGGGCGTTCCTCCGCCGTTTTCTCTTCTCCGGCGATCACGTGAACGTCGATCTCGCCGCTTCCCCGCACCACCTCGTCGAGAACCGAGCCGAAGAGGACGTCCCGAAGCCGGGAGTGCGTGGGTTTCCCGATAAGGATGCGGGTGACGTTGTTTCGACGCGCGTATTCGAGGAGAACTTCGCTCACGCTCCCTCCGGAGAGTCGGATCACCTCCCCGCCCAGGGTCTCGGCGAGCCGGAGGTGGCTCTCCAAGCGCTCCCGGTCGGCGGAAGCGAGGGGGCCGGCGGCGGTCGTTTCGACATGGGCCACGGTCCATGGAGCCCGCAGCCCCGCCGCCATGAGGCGGCCCTTGCGGACCAGTCGCGAGGAGGACGCGCTGGGCCCGACGCACACCAGGATCCGTTCGGCAGCCGGCCAGGTCTGTCGGATGTCGTGCTCCTGGCGGTAGGCCTGGACGTCGGCATCGACGCGCTCAGCCGTGCGTCGCAACGCCAGCTCGCGCAGCGTCAGCAAATTGCCGCGCTGGAAGAAATGCTCCGCCGCTCGCGCGGCCTGCTCGGGAAGATAGACCTTTCCTTCGTGCAGGCGCTCCAGCAATTCCTCGGGCGTCAGGTCGATGAGCTCGATGTCGTCGGCCCGATCGATCACCGCGTCGGGGACCGTCTCGCGGACCCGGATGGACGTGATCTGGGCGACGATGTCGTTGAGGCTCTCGATGTGTTGGACGTTGAGCGTTGTGTGGACTTCGATCCCGGCGTCGAGCAGCTCCAAGGCGTCCTGCCACCGCTTGGCGTGCCGCAGGCCCTCGGCATTGGTGTGGGCCAGCTCGTCCAGGAGCAGGATGCCGGGCTTTCGTTTCAGGGCCTCATCCAGGTCGAACTCCTCGATCTCGGCGCCCCGATAGGACACTCTCCGGCGGGGAAGGATTTCCAGCCCCTCCAGGAGGGCAGCCGTCTCGCACCTTCCGTGGGTATCGACATATCCGACGACGACTTCCTCCCCCGCCGCCTGAAGCTCCTGGGCCGACTCCAGCATCTTGTAGGTTTTGCCCACCCCGGGGGCGAACCCGAAGAAGATCTTGAGGCGGGTGCGCGACTGTCTCGTCTCCTCTGCTTTCACGCGGCGGAGGAGAGCGTCGGGATCGGGCCGTCCTGCGGGCGAAGTCATGGATGGTGACTCATTTCAACACTATCCTAACAGGATGAACAAACTCAGCGAGCCAACAATGTCTCCACCAAAGGTACCTCCTGTGTTGACCGGGCAGGCAACAGGATTCGACAAGACACCTACTAAAACTTGATCCCGATCTCGAGTGTGACAAGATCGTTCTTGCCCTTGTTCGCGAAACCGTATCCCGCATAGGTAATGAACCGGCCGGCGGTCCAGATGAGCCCTGACGTCGCGTACGCCCCATCGCCGGAGAACCAGTCGGTCGCGAACACGAGCCCCTTCACGCCCGGGATCGGCTGCTCGAAGGTTGCCTGGGCTCCGAAGCGCCGGCGGTCCGTAAAGACCTCGCGGGTCGCGAAATACGTCCCGGCCGAAACCCGGGTCCCAGCCAGCGGCGCTTCAACGAAGCCGGCCATATAAGCAAAATTTCGCGCCTGGCCTGCCGTCTCGTTTCGCAATCCAATGCCGGCGTTGTCGCCGAGCAAGAGGCCTAAGGCGCCTCTGGCAGCGCTCTTTCCGAACTCCCGACGAAAAGGCCGCCACTTGATCGTCGCATCGATGAACGGCTGGCTAGCGTGGTGAAACTCCTGGGGGCCCACGTTAAAGCCCGCTTCCGCGTTGGAGCCTATGCCGAAGACGCCGCGGACGAAAAAGAAGCCGGGGCTGTCGCTCCCTGACCTCCTGGTCCTGAAATAATGATCGGTCTCGAAATAATGGGCTCCCGGCTCGAGCACGTCTGGCGAGGGGATGTTGAAAATCGTCTGCTGGGCCTGGGCCTCGTGTGGGAAGACGGCGGGCAACACGGCCACCGCGAGGGGGATGAGAAGCGAACTCCAGCGTCGGCTTGTTCTGGCCAAGCAGGCTCCCGGGACGCGTGATGCCGATCGGATCGGGGTGTACCTTCGGTTCGCTTTTCCGCTCCTTGTCGGCTGAGGCGTCGGCCACCATTTCCTGCCGAGGCGCTATCGTCCCTTCAGCCGGCGGTCCTTGTCCACCGCTCTTCCAAAGAGGCTGTCCAGGGCCAGATTGAGGCGAAGGACGTTGACCCGCTGCTCGCCCAAGAGGCCCAGCGTCCGGTCCTCCACCAATTCGTGGACCAGCGCGCGTAGCCGGTCCTCCGGAAGGCGGCGTGCGCGGGCCACTCGGCCGACCTGACAGAGGGCAGCCGCCGGGGAGATGTGCGAGTCCAGGCCGCTCGCCGACGCGGTGACCAGATCGACCGGAATGAGACCCTTGAGCTCTGGATCGGCGGCCCGCAGTACCTGGATCCGGCCGCGGACGGCATCTCTCCACGCCGGATTGGTCGGACCCAGGTTCGAACCGGCGGAGGAAGCGGCGTCATAAGGAACGGGAGCCGTGGCGGAAGGCCGGCTCCAGAAGTAGCGCGCCTCCGAGAAAGGCTGACCAATCAGATCCGATCCAAGGATCTTATCGCCGTCTCTCAGGAGGCTGCCGTTCGCCTGGCGCGGGAAAAGGAGCTGCGCCAGTCCGGTGAATGCAACCGGATACGCCACTCCGGTGAGGAGGGTCAGGAGGAAGAATACCGAGATGGCGGGCCGGACGATTTCCTTCACAGCTAGGCCGCTCGCAGCAGAGTGAGCATCAAATCGATCGCTTTGATACAGGGAAAGGGGATCAGTACGCCGCCCAATCCATAGACCAGGATGTTCCGGCGCAGCAGCTTCGGAGCCGAAGCGGGCCGGTACCGCACCCCCCGAAGCGCCAGCGGGATGAGCGCCACGATGACAAGAGCATTGAAGATGACTGCCGAGAGGACCGCGCTGCGCGGCGAGTGAAGGCCCATCACGTTGAGGACTCCGAGCGCCGGATAGATAGAGGCGAACGCGGCCGGAATGATCGCGAAGTACTTCGAGACGTCGTTGGCGATGCTGAAAGTCGTAAGCGCCCCGCGGGTGATTAGCATCTGCTTGCCGATTTCGACGATCCGAAGGAGCTTGGTGGGATTGGAGTCGAGATCGACCAAATTGCCGGCCTCCCGCGCCGCCTGCGTTCCGGTGTTCATGGCCACTCCGACGTCGGCCTGGGCCAGGGCGGGCGCGTCGTTCGTGCCGTCACCGGTCATCGCCACCAGATGGCCTTTCCTCTGGTAGTCGCGAATGAGGGCCAGCTTGGCTTCCGGGGTCGCTTCGGCCAGGAAGTCATCCACCCCGGCCTCGGCCGCGATCGCGGCGGCCGTGAGCGGCGAATCGCCGGTGATCATCACTGTCCGGATTCCTAGTCGGCGCATCTCCGCGAACCGCTCCCGGATTCCCCCCTTCACAATGTCCTTGAGGTCCACGACTCCGAGGATGCGCGGTCCTTCGGCGACCAGCAGCGGAGTTTCGCCGCGCTTGGCCACATCCTCGACGGCCCGGACCACCTCGGGCGGAAAGGCGCCCCCCTGATCCCGCACGAACTTCTCGACGGCGTCGGGAGCACCTTTGCGAATGCGCCGGCCTTCCAGGTCGACGCCGCTCATCCGCGTCTGGGCGGTGAAGGGAATGAACACCGCCCCGAGAGGCATGACTTCCCGCGCGCGGATTCCAAACTTCAGCTTGGCGAGGACGACGATGCTCCGGCCTTCGGGAGTCTCATCGGCCAGGGAAGCGAGCTGGGCGGCGTCGGCCAGATCCGACTCCGATACCGCCGGCGCCGGAATCAGGGCCGTTGCCTGCCGGTTGCCGAGGGTGATCGTGCCGGTCTTGTCGAGCAAGAGGATGTCGACGTCGCCTGCCGCCTCGACGGCCCGGCCGGACGTGGCGATCACGTTCGCGGCCACCATGCGGTTGATTCCGGCGATCCCGATGGCGGAGAGCAGTCCGCCAATAGTCGTCGGAATGAGGCAGACCAGGAGCGAGACGAGCACCGTGAGACTGACGGGCGCTCCCCGGCCCGCTGAGGTGATTGAATAAACCGAAAAGGGCAGCAGGGTGGCGGTGGCAAGAAGGAACACCAGTGTCAATCCGGCCAGCAGGACGTCCAGGGCGATCTCGTTCGGCGTTTTCTGGCGGCGCGCCCCCTCCACCATGGCGATGATCCGGTCGAAAAACGTCTCGCCCGGATTCGCCGTTATCCTGACGACGATCCAGTCCGACAGGACCCGGGTGCCGCCAGTGACCGCGCTCCGGTCCCCACCGCTTTCGCGAATCACCGGCGCGCTCTCTCCCGTGATGGCGCTTTCGTCCACCGATGCGATTCCCTGAATCACTTCTCCGTCGCCCGGAATCAGATCTCCCGCCTCCACCAAGACGACGTCTCCGGCGCGCAGCCCTGAGGCTGGCACCGCATCGCGGGCGGCCTCCCGGCGGGGCTCGGCGAGACGCTTCGCCACGATGTCCCGCCGCGTCCGGCGGAGCGACTCGGCCTGCGCCTTCCCCTTCCCTTCGGCCAGCGCTTCCGCGAAGTTGGCGAACAGCACCGTGAACCAAAGCCAAAAGGCGATCGCCACGATGAACCCGGCCGGCTCCTCTCCGCGGCCGGTGAGCCAGGCATGCATAAAAAGGAGCGTGGTGAAGAGGCTGCCGACCTCAACCACGAACATCACGGGGTTTCGCAGGGATCGGCGCGGATCGAGCTTCAGGAAGGCATCAACGATTGCCTGGCGGACCAGACCCGTCTCCAAAAGCGGTCGGGGCGGCGCGACGGTCGTGGACATTCTCGGGATCCCTTCTCAGCGGGCGAAGAACTGGAAGTGCTCGGCCAGAGGCCCGAGCGCCAGGGCTGGGATGAACGTGAGTGCCCCGACGAGCAGGACCGTGCCCGCGAGGAGCAGCACGAACAGGGGCGTGTGTGTCGGAAGGGTGCCGGAGGAGACCGGCACCGCCTTCTTCCGGGCCAGGGAGTCGGCGATGGCCAGCACCGGCACAATGACCCAATACCGGCCGATGAGCATGCAGACGCCGATGGCGGTCGCGTAGAAGAAGGAGCCGGCGTTCAATCCCCCAAACGCCGACCCATTGTTGTTGGCGCCCGAAGAAAAGGCGTACAGGATCTCGCCGAAACCGTGCGGCCCAGGGTTCGCGACCGCGCTACGACCTGCCGGCATCAAACAGGCGATGGCCGTGCCGATGAGCACTGCCGCGGCGGGAATGAGGATTCCCAGCGCCGCCATTTTCATCTCGAACGCCTCCAGCTTGTGGCCGAGATATTCGGGCGTCCGGCCGACCATCAGGCCTGCGATGAACACCGTCACAATCACGAAGAGGATCATTCCGTACAGACCGGATCCCACGCCGCCAAACACCACTTCGCCGAGCTGCATGAGGACGATCGGCACGAGACCGCCCAGCGGTGTGAAGCTGTCGTGCATGGAGTTCACCGAGCCGTTGGAGGCAGCCGTGGTCGTCGTCGCCCATAAGGCGGAGCCCACGATTCCGAATCGGACTTCTTTTCCCTCCATGTTCCCGCCTGCCTGGAAGTCGTTCGCGTCCTGATCCACGCCAAGTTCACTTAGCCGAGGGTTGCCGGCTTGCTCGGCTGCCAGACACCCCACAAGCATCGGGACAAGGAGAACCATCATGGCGGCGAAGAGGGCTGTCCCCTTGCGCCGGTCCCTGACCATCGCCCCGAAAGTGAAGCACAAGGCCGCGGGGAGCAGCAGAATGGCCAGCGTCTCGACGAAACCGGTGAGGGGGTTCGGATTCTCGAACGGGTGAGCCGAGTTGGCGTTGAAGAACCCGCCGCCATTCGTTCCCAATTGCTTGATCGCGACCTGGGACGCGACGGGGCCTAGGGCCAGGGTCTGGGTGTCGAGCGTCGACCCGTCACCGGTCTGCAGGGATTGGAGAAGAGGCACGGTGCTGCGCGCAGCGAACGTCTGCACGACTCCCTGCGAAACCAGGAAGATAGCTAGGACCGTGGAGAACGGACCCAGGACATAAACCACGCTTCGGACGAGGTCGACCCAGAAATTCCCGACGTCGGGCGAGGCGCGCCGCTCAAACCCGCGGATGAGCGCGGCCAGGACGGCCATACCCGTCGCAGCCGACAGGAAGTTCTGCACCGTGAGCCCGGCCATCTGAGTCAGGTGGCTCAGAGTCGTCTCCCCCGCATAGGCCTGCCAGTTCGTGTTGGACACGAAGCTGACGGCCGTGTTGAAAGCGATTTCGGGTGGGACGGAGCCGAGCCCACCTGGATTCAGGGGTAGATGTCCCTGGAGTCGCTGAAGGGCATAGAGCACCACCATACCCAGCAGGTTGAACAACAGGGCCGAGGCCGCATACACCTTCCAGGTCATCGACTCGTCCGGATCCACCCCCGAGAGGCGGTAGAAGAGCCTTTCGAACGGGCCGAGGAGATAGTGCGCGACTCGCGATCGTCCCAGGTACACTCTCGCCATGTACTCTCCGAGAGGCACCGCCAGCGCCGTCAGCGTGACGAAATAGAGGGCGAGCTGGACGAAGGCCCCGAAGCTCATAGCTTTTCGGGCCAGAGAAGCGCGACGATGAGATAGACGATGAGGAGCATCGCCAAGAAGGCACCGATCCAAAGAAATGGGGTCACGGAGAACCTCTCAGATCTTCTCGCAAAGCCGCACGAAGCCCCAGGTCAGCAAGAAGAAGACACCGATAATGCCCAGGAAGAGAGTGTCCATAACATCCCCCAATCGACCTCTACGGTACGGTCTTCCGGATCAAGATGGTGTAAAGAATCGACTCGGCTGCACCAAGATAGGGTCAAGATTCACCCCTGCCACGGTGGGGGACGACGATCCATCTTGGTTGAATCCTCGGCATTCCACGTGATAGAGAAGGTTGATGATTTGAGGATCTCTTGTAGATCCTGCTCAGGGAAACGAACCTCCCCTGAAGCGCGCGTGCGTGGCGCTCTCAGCCGTCTCTCGGAGGGCATGTTCCCTCAACGTTGGTGACTTGGTTTGTCTTGATCCGCGCCGGCGTCGGCTGCGCGGTTGTTCGATCCCATTGATGATGCGTGTGTGGTCGGGACGTCCGGCAGTGGTTGCGAGGACTGAAGCGTGGGGCGAGGCAAGAGGGTTCGCGGTGCGGGTCCCGCCATGACCGCGCTCGAGCATCCCCGGGCGCGCTTCTACCGGCTGCTCTTCGCTCTGGCGGCGGCCTACAACGCCGCGTTCGCCGCTTGGGCGATCCTGTGGCCCGGGTCCTTCTTCAAGCTCTGTGCGATGGACCCGCCCCGCTATCCCGCCGTCTGGCAGTGCCTGGGAATGGTGGTGGGCGTGTGCGGCCTCGGCTACGCCTATGCCGCCTGGCGGCTCGATCGCGCCTTGCCATTCATCACTCTCGGCCTCCTCGGCAAGACGCTGGGCCCGATCGGCTGGGTCGCGACGGTGCGCGCCGGGGAGTGGCCGATCCGGACGTTCACGCTGATTCTCTTCAACGACCTCGTCTGGTGGCTGCCGTTCGGGCTCTTCCTGCTCGAAGGGACGCGCGCCGGGGCGCGACTGCGCGCCTCGGCGCCGTACGCCTGCGCGACCCTGAACCTCATGGCGGCATTGGCGATTCCGCTGGCGCTTTCCCCCGGTATGGAGACGGTGCGCGACCGCGCGGCGCGGGTCGATTACATCGGCGCGCATGCGGCACTCTGGCGCGCCGGCTGGAGTCTCTGGATCGTCGCGGCCCTGAGCCTCCTCGGGTTCTACGGCTGGTGGGCCGCCCGGGCGCGCCCCCGCTCTCTCGGAACCGCGGCGCTGGTCCTGGCCATCGCCGGGATCGCCGGCGATCTCCTGGCGGAGTCGCTGTACATCGGCTGGCTGCCGGCCGACTACGATCGGATCGCGCCGGCGGCGCGTCTTCTCACCGGCGCCTGGGGCAACACGCTGTACACGCTTTCCGGGATCCTCCTCACGCTTGGCAGCCCGTGGCTGCGCGGCCCGGCGCGCGCCTGCGCCTGGCTGATCTGGGCGGTCGGCCTGGCTCTCGGCGCCTTCTCCTTGGCGGGGAACGTCACCGGGATGTCGGTGTCGACGGCGCTGCTCTTCATCCTCTTCTGTCCCTGGGTCGCCTGGATCGGATGCCTGGCTCGAAGGAAACCGGCGTGAGCCGGAGAATCGTGGTCCTCGGCGGCACCGGACTCTTCGGCGGGGCGGCGGTCGAGCTGCTGCGCGCGCAAGGAGCGGCGCCGCTGATCGCCGCCCGGGGAGCCGCCCGCGACGGCGGCGGCGCCCTCGACCTGCGCCTCGACGCCGAAGATCCGGACGCCTTGCGCTCCGCCCTCCGTCCCGGCGACGTCGTGCTCGACGCCGCGGGGCCGTTCCAGGAGCGCAGCGCCGCCCTCGTTGAAGCGGCGCTGGAAATCGACTTCGACGTCGTCGATCTCTCCGAAAACCTCGGCCACTTCCTGAAGATCGACGCCTTGCGGCCGCGGATCGAGGCGCAGGGCATTCGCGTGCTCACCAGCTGCTCGTCCGTCACGACCTTGCTCGCGGTCCTGGTGCGCGCGAGTGGTGCGCAGGCTCCGGCGCGCGTCAGCGTCTATCTCGCGCCCGCCTCGAAGGTCACGGCCACGGCTGGCACCGGGGGCGCGCTCCGCCATTCCCTGGGGCGGCCGATCCGCATCCTGCGGGGAGGCAGGCTCGTGCCGGCCCGGGGCTGGCGCGAGTCGCGATCATTCTTGATGCCGCCGCCGATCGGTTCGGCGCGGGGCTATCTCCTGGAGAGTGCCCACGCCGCGACGCTGCCGCGCCTTTTCCCGACGCTTCGCGATGCCGACTTCTGGGTGGACAGTCGGGTGCCGGGGCTGAACTCCGTCTTGCGCCTCATGGCTCTCGCGCCGGCGCTGGCCGCGCGCGTGGGTCGAGCTTTGCGCCGGTCGACCCTGGTGGCGCGCACGCTCGGCTCGGTGGCCGGGGGAATGCTGGCGGAGATCGAAGAGACCTCAGGCGTCGTCACTCAGGCACGCGTCTTCGCGCCCCGGCGCAGCTACCTTGCCGCGGTGGCGCCCGCCGTCCTGGCCGTCCATGCCATCGCCTCCGGCCGCTTTCCTGCGCGCGGCCTCGTTCCCCATGACCGCCACGTCGGACCGGACGAGCTTTTCGGCTACCTCCGGCAGCTGGGGATTGAGTGCGCCTTCTCAGAACCGCAGCTCGCGGGATATCCATGACGGTGAGACGGCAGAAGCTTCGACGGCTCGCGCGGCCGGGGTCAGGAGCTGGGGCAAGAAGTGGTGGCTTTTCCGATGGCGGCACGTGCTCCGACTGTTCGGAATCGGCACGCCGGCTCCCAAGAGCGGACAGTAGCCGGAAGAGTCCGGCCGGGACGATGGCCTAACTGCCTTCAATCCGCTCAAGTTATTCGCCGGCATGTTGGCACCCGCTTTGCCCAAGTGAGGCTGACGGTCCTTCCCCTATTCGGCAGGAGACGAGTCTGATGAGGACGTTCTGGCAGGACGCGCGCTATGGGATCCGTTTGCTCACCCGCAATACCGGATTCAGCGCGGTGGCGGTGCTGACGCTGGCTCTCGGGATAGGGGCCAACACGGCCGTCTTCAGCGTGATCAATGGGATCCTCCTGCACCCGCTCCCGTACGAGCGGCCGGATCGCCTGATGTTCCTGACCGAGTGGTCGGAGCAGGTCCCCGACATGAGCTTCTCGGTGGCGAACTTCAAGGACGTGCAGGAACAGAGCAAGACGTTCGAGAGCTTCGTCGCCTTCAACGCTGCGAACTTCACCCTGACGGGCGACGGGGAGGCGGAACGGGTCAACGGCCGAAACGTCTCGTCCGGAATCTTTCAGACTCTGCGGGTGCGGCCGATCCTGGGGCGCGCCTTCCGGCCGGAGGAGGACAAGCCGGGAGCCGAGCGGGTGGTGATGCTGGGCGAAGGGTTTTGGACCCGCCGCTATGGCCGCCGGATGGACGTGATCGGCAAGCATCTGACGCTGAACGACGAGAGCTATACCGTCATCGGCGTGCTCACCGGTAAGATGCACGGATCCTGGCAGCGCACCGATCTGTTCACGCCGCTGCTTCGTCTCGAGGACCGCATCGGAGGCGTCGAGAATCGGGGGAACCATTTTGGGATCTATCTCATCGGCCGCCTCAAGCCCGGCGTCACCCTCGAGCAGGGACGGGGGGAGATCGTCGCGATCGCGCGGGGACTGTCCGAGAAGTACCCGGACACTAACGCGCGACAAAGCATGACCGTGAATTCGCTGCACGAGGCGATCGTGGGCGACTTTCGACCGGCGTTGATCGTGCTCCTGGGCGCCGTGGCCTTCGTCCTGCTGATCGCCTGCGTCAACGTCGCCAATCTCCTCCTGGGGAGAGCCGCCGCGCGCCAGCGGGAGCTGGCGGTCCGGGCCGCGCTGGGGGCCGGCCGAGGGCGGATGATCCGCCAGTTGCTGACCGAGAGCGTCGTCCTTTCTCTCTTTGGCGGCGGGCTCGGCCTGCTTCTCGCCTACTGGGGCGTGGCCGGGATCGTGGCCTGGATCCCGTCGAGCATCCCGCGCCTGGAGGAGGTCGGCGTCGACGGCCGCGTGCTCCTCTTCACGGCCGCGATTTCCGTTCTGACGGGTCTCTTCTTCGGCCTGCTCCCGGCCTGGAACGCCTCGCGCACCAGCCCTCACGAGATCCTGAAGGCGGGCGGACGGACGGGAAACCTCGGCCTGGGGCATCGCCGATTGCGCAGCGCGCTGGTGGTGGCCGAAATCTCGCTGGCGCTCATTCTGCTGGTGGGCGCCGGATTGATGCTGCGCAGCTTCTACCACGTCCTCCACGCCGACGCCGGAATCGAGCCCGAGGGGGTGATCGTGTCGCAGGTCTCCCTCCCGGAGGCCAACTACACCGACAAGGATCGAATCCGTCGCTTCACCGATCAGGTGCTGCGAAACGTGGAGGCGATTCCCGGCGTGCAGTTCGCCGCCTCGACCCTTCCCCTGCTGGGAGGCTATCAGACCTCCTTCATGATCGAAGGCCGACCTGAGCCTCCCCGCGGGCAGCGGCCTTCGGTCGACATCACCCGCGTGAGCCCCGCCTATTTCCGGGCGATGGGAGTGAGGCTCTTGAAGGGGCGCGCGTTCACCCACCAGGACGACGCCGGCGCGCCGCGCGTCTGCATCGTGGACGAGACCCTGGCGCGGACCTACTGGCCGGGCGAGGATCCGCTGGGCCGGAAAGTCCGCATCGGGGGGCGACCACAGGACAAGGACTCGGTGGCGTTGGACGTGGTCGGCGTGGTGGGCCACGTGAAGAACTACGGCGTGGATCAGCCCTCGCGCATCGAAATCTACGTCCCGTACACCCAGGACCCCATCTCGTCGTTCGGCCTTGTGGTCAAGACCGGTCTGGCTCCGGCGAGCCTGACCACCGCGATGCGGAAAGCGGTCAGTGACGTCGATCCGAACGTGCCGGTCTTCGCGACGCAGACGCTGGTCAGCCTGGTCAACGAGGGCACCGCGCAACGGCGGCTTGCAGTCACGCTCTTGGGGGTGTTCGCGGGGCTGGCCCTGCTCCTGGCGGCGGTGGGGATCTACGGCGTGATCTCCTACAACGTGTCCCAGAGGACCCAGGAAATCGGCATCCGGATGGCGCTCGGCGCCGAGAGGCGGGAAATCCTGAAGATGGTCCTGGGTCAGGGAACGATGATGGCGCTGCTGGGCGTGGTGATCGGTCTGGGGGTCGCCTTCGGCCTCACCCGCCTGATCGCGACGATGCTCTTCCAGGTCAGCGCCACGGATCCTCCCACTTTCTCTCTCGTCCCGGTCTTGCTCCTCCTGGTCGCGGTCCTGGCCGCCTACCTCCCCGCCCGGCACGCCGCCCGCGTCGAGCCGATGGTCGCCCTGCGCGACGAGTAGCCCAAGCGCGGAACGGCCCCGGCATGAATCTCGCGCGAGCGCCGGAATGAAAGGGCGACCGGATGGTCGCCCTTTTTCGGGTGAGGTTGGCCGGTCTTCGAAACGATCAGCGCTTTACGGAACCGCTTTCCCACGCCTCAAGGCAGCTTCCCCACCGAGCTGATCTGTCGCACCAGCTCTTATCCTCACTGCTTGAATCCGCCTCCTCGTGAGGCGAGAATGCCAATGGCTGAGGGAGCCCGTTTTGGGAGGCGAGTCTTCGTGACGACTCGGGACGGTTGGCGCGTTGAGGTTGGAAAACGATCCATGGTCGATCGGCGACGCAGTCCGCTTCGTGAAGCGAGGAGCTGATGCGCTGGATTCCCGGCCGCCGCAGCGAGAATCTCGAGGATCGACGCGGACAGAGCATCGGGTCGCGGCTGCCGATCCGCGGTCTTGGGGGGCTCGGGCTGGGCGGTTTCCTCGTGCTTCTCGTCCTGAGCGCGATCTTCAAGACCGATTTTCTCGGCCTTCTGTCTACCGGAGACGGCGAACCAGGTCCTGCATCGGAAGAAGCGGCGCCGGTGAACGATCCCCGGGAGGAGCCGATGGTCGAGTTCGTCTCCTTCGTGCTCGACGACGTCCAGTCCGTTTGGAGAAATCTGCTGCCCGAATCAGGGCGGCAGTACGAGGATGCCCGGCTCGTCCTGTTCCGGGACGCGGCGGAGTCGGCGTGCGGCTTCGCGGAGTCGGCCACGGGGCCGTTCTATTGCCCGGGCGACCGCAAGGTGTACATCGACCTCGGCTTCTACCGGGAGCTGCGCGAGCGCTTCGGGGCTCCGGGCGATTTCGCCCAGGCCTACGTCATCGCCCACGAAATCGGGCACCACGTCCAGAACCTTCTCGGCAACGGCTCCGAGGCGCGGCGCGCGCAGCGCTCGCGGCCGGACCAGGCCAACGATCTATCGGTGCGGCTGGAGCTGCAGGCCGATTGCTACGCCGGCGTCTGGGCACACTCGACGGAGCAGCGCGACCTTCTCGAGCAGGGCGACGTGGAGGAGGGCCTGAACGCGGCCGCCGCCATCGGCGACGATCGGCTGCAGCGCCTGGGGGGCGGGAGGGTCAACCCCGACGCTTTCACGCACGGCTCTTCGAGGCAGCGCGTCTCCTGGTTCCGCCGCGGATTCGAATCGGGGCGCCCGGAAAGCTGCGACACCTTCGCGGAGTAAGGCCGCATGGCTCGCAGGACTGCCGTCGGACGTTCTGCCGTACCCTTCTACTCAGGCGTGCCGCACCCGGGTCGCACTGCGCTCGGCGTTCCTCGTTCTCAGGAGTCCCGTCACCGCCCCGAACCCGAGCGTCAGCATGAGGCACACCCAAAGCATCGAGCGGATTCGAATCCAGCGATCCACCTCCGCTCCGATCCACGGTCCGGTCTGCAGGAGCCAGAGCAAGGTGCCGGCGACCAGAGCGTAAATGGGAAAGGATCCGTGCCGTCCCCTCCCATGCGGGAAGGCCAGATAGCCGAAGAACGCGAGCGCCAGGCCATACCAGACAAACAAAGCCTTGCCCAGAAGTAGAAGAAGAACCTGGCAGAGGACGAGGGCGTGGGCACCTCCCGCCGCGAAGAACCCCGGGGCGCTGCGGCGGGCCAGGAGCAGGCCGACGCACGCGGCGCCCGTCAGAATGAGCGCCCCCGAGGCCTGAATGAGTGAATCGGGGAAGGCACCAATCTTCCACAAGACATAGCCGCCCACCGGGCGGAGTCTTTCGAAGCCCACCAGGGCGTACAGGATTTGCTCTCGACGCAGCAGGAGGTAGGGGAGCAGCGGAAGGAGAAAGGTGAGCCCGGCAACTCCCGCGGCGATTCCCGTGGCGCGGCGACGACCCCGTCCAATCCCCCAACCGAAATACACCAGCGCCGGAACTGCCGCCGTCGTCTTCAGGGAAAGCGCCAGTCCCCACAGGAGCCCCGCGCGCCCTGGATGCCCGCAGTCTCCCTGGCGCAAGGCCATCAGCACCATCAGGATCATCATCGCCTCGTTATGCCCGAAGCGGACGCTCGACAGCCAGAGAAGAGGCGTGAACAGCAGGCAGAGATAGAAAATCCACCTTCGAGGCTCGGGGAGCTTGCCCCGATGCTCCTCAACGCAGCGCAGCGTCTCGCGGCACAGCAGGAGGTCGAATGGGAGCGTCACCACCAGCATCCAGGCCTGCCCCAGACTGAAGCCGCTCGAGTTGTGAAAGTCCGAGATCCCCGCCAGACGCCCCAAGGCATACCAGGGGACGAGCAGAAAAAAATATAGCGGCGGCTGAGTCACCGGCAGAGCCAGGCTGCTTCCCGGCGGATACGCCGCGAAGGAGTAGATGTCCAGCGGAAAACCGTCCAGGATTCTTTCGATGGCCCTGGAGTAAAAGACGCCGAAGTCGAGGTAGGGAAAGAAGGGCTTGACGGCTAGCGACGTCAGGCACCAGAGGAGGGAAACGAGCAGATACCGGGACCGGGTGCCCGACAACTCCTGCTTCACGCGACCTCCAACTGAGACGAGCTGCCCCCGATCCCTCAGCATGGAAACGGGGAATCATGAGGCCACCGCTGGGCCCCGGTCAATTCGGCGAGCGGACCTGCGAGTTCCTTCCCGCCAACTCGCGGCGACTTCCCCGGTCAGCCGGGGGACTCACGGATCAAGGGCGAAGCGGGACGGCGCCTCCCGACGCCTTGAATTCCTTGCCGCGGTGGACCAGAATGCACGCAGTTTGAAAAAAGACAGGAGGATCCCATGCGCAAACTGATGGCCGGCCTGCTGCTGTTCTCATCGTCGGCCCTGGCCGGCGAGATGTACGGCACGATCACGGAGGCGGGAAAACCGATCGGCGAGGGAGTGGCCGTGGAGGCGCGCTGCGGGGAGAAGTCCTACCCTGCCGTGAAGACCGACAAGTCGGGCGCCTACCACCTGGCCGTGCAGGAGAAAGGCAAGTGCCACCTCACCGTGCGGTACAAGAGCCAGTCTCCCGCCCTCGACGTCGCGTCCTACGATGAAGGGGTCCAGGTGGATCTCGTCCTGGAGAGCAAGGACGGGTCCTACACCCTGCGGCGCAAGTAGCGGGCGGGACCATGCCGAAGGACGGGTGGGACAAGCTCGGCATCTTCTTGCATCCGCTGGGAGGCCTGCTCACCGCCATCAGCGTCGCGGTCGTGGGCCTCGCCGGCTCGCAGGTCATCGATCGCCAGCAAGCCAAGAGCACCGACGCGCGCCTCTACTCGGAGCTGATGAGCCAGCGGGAGCTGGCGGAGAGCACGCTGCGCAAGGACATGCTGGTCTCGGTGATCCAGTCGTATCTGGCGCCGAAGGAAGGCTCCATCGACGCCCATCTCCTGCAGCTGGAGCTGCTCGCCTACAACTTCCATGACTCCCTGAACCTCAAGCCGCTCTTCGTGGACTTGTCCCAGCAACTCAGCATACATCCCGGCCCGGGCCGCGAGGAGCAGCACCGGAGGCTGAAGCGGATCGCGAGAGAGATCGCCGACCGCCAGCGCTTCGCCCTGGAGCTGCGCGGCGACTCCTTCCGCCGCACCGTCGACCTCCAGGAGCTGGCCGCGCAGGGGAAGGCGGGCCTGGCGCTCGATCCCGCCACGGTGAGCGTCGAGAAGGTCAACAGTGATATCAACCTGCGCGTCCTGCGCGCCGACCCGTTGCTGCAGACCATTCAGGTCCGCCTGGAGGTGCGGCCCGGCGCGGTGGATCCCAGCAAGACCCCCGAGGTGACGCGCGCCGAGTTCGAGGTCGGCTTCTTCGACTTCCCGATGATCGACAGCACCCACCTCGCCAACGGCCAGCGATGCGCCGTGCTCTTGAGCGCCTTCGGCCAGGAGACCGCGGAGCTGACCACCGTCTGTTTCCCCGGGGAATACGCCAGCCTGAAGGACCGCCCCTATTACGACGAGGTCGTCGACCAGCTGCGGGCCCGCGCCTCGGGCACGGAGCGATGAGGAGCGCCGTTCAAGCTCACCTCCTGCTGTCGGGACGTTGGTCCGCCCAGCAAGCCGCCAAAGGCCCGCGGCGTGCCTGTTAGCGGGATGCCGGCCCCAGACTGACCAAATCTCACACACGCCGCGTCAGACCTTTGGTCTCAGGCCCTAACCCCTTTCGAATCGAGGCTTGAGCGAGGATTACGCGACCTAGAGGGCGAGGGAGTGTCGGGCCCGTTGACACGGGCCGAAAGCGAGACTCCCGCGACTCGTCATTCAACCTCTTTGACGCCAGGGAGTTCGCGCATTCGCCCCGGCGGGGTCCGGCGCTGGCCGGGAACTTGCTCTAGCAAGGCGGTCATGATGAACACTCTGCAAAAACCCAGGACGTCGACCCGCCTGACCATCTTCGCGCTGGTCGCCACGCTGCTGATCGGCCAGCCCGCGCACGCCGAGCTCTCGCTGCTCGACCCGCTGCTTGGGGCGACCGGCGAGGTGGTGGATACTCTGACCGATCCTCTGCTTGGCTCCGGCGGCCTGGTGACCGGCCTCGTCGGCAAGCTGTCGGGCGACCTGCAGGCCGTTCTGAGCGGGCCGGCGGATCTTCCGGTGCGCGTCATCGTGCAGACCTACACGGCGCCGACTACCAGCGAGCTGAGCCTGCTGCAGCTCCTGGGGGGCCTGCTGGGGAAGACCTATTCGACCATTCCCGGCTATTCCGCGACCGTCCCGTTGGGATCCTTGCTGCAACTGGCGGCCGGATCGAACGTCGAGCGGATTTCCGCGGACTCACCGGTGAAGGCGCACCTGGACCTGGCCTATCGCGTGATCCGGGCCGGCCAGGCGGCGTCGCTGTCGGGCGCCTGGGGGACCGGACTGACGGGCAAGGGAATCGGCATCGCCCTGATCGACACCGGCGTCCAGCTGCATCCCGATTTCAAGCGTCCCATCGGCTCGAAGCCGATCGTCGAGGTCGAGATCGTCGGCCATGAGACCGGTCTCGCCGATTACTACGGCCACGGGACGCATGTCGCCGGAATCCTGTACGGCAACGGCTTCGCGTCGAGCGACAGCCTCTCCTTCCGCACCTTCAAGGGGATCGCTCCCGGCGCCCAGCTGATCTCGGTGCGCGCCTTGTCGCCGGACGGCACGGGCTACACGGCCGACGTCCTCGCCGGCATCGACTGGGTGGTGAAGAACGCCCGAACCTACAACATTCGCGTCCTCAACCTCTCCCTCGGACACCCGGTCTACGAATCGTACCGCACCGATCCGTTGTGCCGGGCGGTGGCGGAGGCGGTGCGCCGAGGAATCGTCGTGGTCGCCGCCGCCGGCAACGACGGCGGGGTCGGCACCGGGTTCGGAACGATCACCAGCCCCGGCAACTCGCCCTCGGCGATCACCGTCGGGGCGCTGGATGACAAGAACACTCTGGCCACGTCCGATGACGTCCTGGGGTGGTACTCGAGCAAAGGGCCGACGCTCGTCGATTTCGCCGTCAAGCCCGACCTGGTGGCCCCGGGAACCTGGATCGTCTCGACGCGCGCGGTCTCCTCGTGGCTCGACACGCAGCACCACGAGCTGACGCTGCAGATCCTGAATTACAAGAACGATCCGGCGCACGCCTCGCAGGACGGAGCCTACTACACGCTTTCGGGAACCTCGATGGCGGCGCCGATGGTCGCGGGCGCGGCGGCGCTGATGCTCCAAAAGGAGCCGGCGCTCAATCCCGCGACGGTCAAGGCGCGGTTGATGAAGTCGGCCGTCAAGGACACGCGGCTCGTCTTCGAGACCGGCGCCGGGGCGCTCGACGTGTACGGGGCCGTCACCACGACCGGCTCGGCACAGAACGCCCCCTCCCCGCTCGCCATGGTGGGGAGCGACGGCTTCGTGTACATCCAGAACACGGCGCTGCTCTGGGGCTCGACCTGGTCGCAGGGAGCCATCTGGGGTGGCGCCAAGGGAAGCACCGCCGGAGTGGCTTCGCTGACCGCGGTGCCTTCTTACATCACCTCCGGCAGCGGCGCCGTCTGGGGCGGCTGCAGCGGCGCGAAGTCCCTCACCGAAAACCCCGAAGTCACCGGCTCGGGCGCCGTCTGGGGAGGAAGCCGGAGCGCTCTGACTTCCACGACCGGCACCGTCGGCGGCGAAGGAGCGGTATGGGGCGGTGGAGGGAGCTACTGCAAGTAGCGGGCCTCACGCGCGCCGGCGCGCGCCGGAATCGGCCTCGGCGCTCCGAAAAACCCCAATTCGCTGTCGTGCCTCATCACCGCTCGAGCCGGGAGGCGCCGCTTGCGCCGGAGCGTCGAGCATTCCCCGGCTTTCGCCCCGCGGCCCCTCCGTCCCGCGACGCTTCGTCCCCGCGCCTCCGCCTCTCGCCCGCTTGAATCCATCTTTCTTCTGATGAACAATTCGCCACGCGCGTGCTTCCGTTCCTGATTCGACGCATCGGCAGCGACCGAAGTCCGATCCATTCCTGCGCCCCTTTCACCGGGAGGATCATGAAGCGACTTGCGCTCTCCATCCTTCTCGTCCTCTGCTCCTGCGACGCCGCCCTGGGTCGCCCCTCGTCCCGCGACACGACCCCCGAGCCGCTACGCCCCTGGATCGATTGGACGCTCTACGGCCACGAGGCGGAGCGCTGCCCCTTCTTTCAAGGGAAAAAGGACTCCCGGCAATGCGTCTGGCCGGCGCGATTGACTCTTGATCTGGGAGAGCGATCGGGACGGTTCAATCAGGAATGGCTGGCGCAAGCCGAAGGGTGGGTGGGCCTGCCCGGAGATGGCGACACCTGGCCGCTCGACGTGCGTCTCGACGGAAGAGGCGCGCCGGTCGTCGGCCGAGACGGGGTTCCCAGCATCCGGCTGCCGAAAGGGAGGCACACGGTGAGCGGCGCGTTCGAGTGGGACGCTCCTCCCCCGCTGCTGCCGGTGCCCGCCGGGACGGGATTGCTGCGCCTGATGCTGCGCGGCCGGCCGGTGCGATTCCCGGCCCGCGACGAGCAGGGGCGCGTCTGGCTCGAAAAGAAGGCCGGCGGCGCCGAAGCCGAAAGCCGGCTGGAGATCGTCGTCCTGCGGCATCTGCTCGATGACGTGCCGCTCATGCTGACGACGCGGGTGGAGCTCGCCGTGTCCGGACAGAGTCGCGAGGAGCTCCTCGGCCGCGCCCTGCCGGAGGGGTTCGTCCCGCTGTCGATCAGCGGGCCGCTCCCCGCGCGGCTCGAAGGGGACGGCCGGCTTCGCGTGCAGGTGCGTCCCGGCCGGTTCGTCCTCCAGATCGTGGCGCGACGCGCCGGCCGGGCCGACACGGTGACGCGGCCCGAGCCGGGCGGGCCCTGGGACGATCAGGAGGTTTGGGTCTTCGCCGCGCGGCCGGATCTGCGCGTCGCCACGGTGGAAGGGGTCCCGGGAATCGATCCGCAGCAGACGGCGCTACCCGACGAATGGAAGCAGCTCCCGGCTTTCCTGGTGAAAGCGGGAGACCGGCTCTCTCTCGTCGAGAAACGCCGCGGCGACCCCGACCCGGCCCCCGATCAGCTGGCGCTGCAGCGGATCTGGTGGCTCGATTTCGACGGGCGCGGCGGCACGGTGCACGACACGATGGAGGGGTCGCTGTCGCGCGCCTGGCGGCTGGAGATGCAGGCTCCCGCGGTGCTCGGGCGGGTGGCGATCGACGGCCAGGATCAATTCATCACCCGCCTGGGCGATCGCGCGCCCGCCGGGGTGGAAGTGCGCCAGGGAAATCTCCACCTCGAAGCCGACGCCCGCTACCCCACGAAGATGACGGTGCTGCCGGCGGTCGGCTGGGCCCAGGACTTCCGTGAAGTCTCCGGCGTGCTGCACCTCGGGCCGGGTTGGCGGCTGTTTCACGCCTCGGGCGTGGACGACGTCTCTCCAACCTGGATCTCATCCTGGACGCTTCTCGACATCTTCCTCGTCCTGATCCTGGTGGTCTCGGCGGGCCGGCTATGGGGCGTGCCCGCGGCCGGCCTCACCCTCATCGCCCTGGGGCTGACCTGGATCGAGCCCGGCGCGCCGCGTTGGACTTGGGTCGCAGTTCTCGCATCGGTCGCACTGGTCCGGATTTTCCCCGAGGGGAAGTTCCGCAGCGCGCTTCGCGTGCTTCTGGGGATCGCCGTGGTCTGCCTGATCCTGGTGGCGATTCCCTTCACGATCGGTCAGGTGCGCGGGGCGATCTATCCGGCTTTGGAGGAGCCGTACGCCTGGATGGCAAGCTACCAACGCGCGGGTTTGCCGGAGGCTCCGCAAGTCGCTCCCGCGCCGACGCGCGGGAACGTGGAAGAGGAATCCAAGAAGGAAGTTGACGAAGCCGAAGAAGCCGGCGGCGTGGCGAGCGGTATGCTCGGAAGCGCGTCCTCCTATGGGCAGCGCGACCGGGAGGGACGCGTCGGGAAAGAGGGCTATTCGAATCTTCTCTATCACGACCCGAGAACCACGGTGCAGACCGGCCCTGGACTTCCCGCCTGGTCGTGGCGCGAGGTCCATCTGCGATGGCGCGGTCCCGTCGAGCGGGCCCAGCGCCTGCGCCTGTTCCTTCTTCCGCCGGCGGTCGGCAGAGTCCTGGCCTTTCTCCGGGTCGGTTTCATTTTCTTTTTGGGGCTGATGATGCTCGGCTCCCGGGAAGGAGGGTGGTCTTTTCTCCTCCGCCCCGGCGCGGCCCGCGCCGCGATCGGGCTGCTCGTTCTCTGCCTCGGCTCCGGTGCGGCCCGCGCCGAGATCCCTTCGGGGGAGATCCTCGAGTCGCTTCGCGGCCGCCTGCTGGCGAAGCCCGATTGCTACCCGGAGTGCGCCTCCAGCCCCCGCCTCCGGCTGGAGGCCGTAGGGTCCGATCTGCGCCTGCGGCTCGAAATCCTTTCGGCCGCCGAGACCGCGGTTCCTCTCCCCGGCGACAGCGCCGAGTGGCCGGAGCGGGTTCTCCTCGATGGAGCGGCGGCGCCGGGACTGCTGCGAGACGCCGAGGGGCGTCTCTGGATGCCGGTCGGACCCGGCGCGCATCAAGTCGTCCTGGAGGGCCCCCTCCCGGATCGCGACACCTTCGAGATCCCCCTGCCGCTCCGGCCGCACCAGGTGACGGCGCGCACGGAGGGCTGGCGCCTCGTCGGCTTGCAAGGCGGAGGCCGCTCCGAGGGCACCCTGCAGCTGGTGCGCCAGCGGACCACGGAGCGCGCCGCGCGCGCCTTGGAATCGAAGTCTCTCCCTCCCTTCGTCCGGGTCGAGCGCGAGCTGGAGCTGGGGCTCCGGTGGCAGGCTCGGACACGGGTGGCTCGCCTCGGCCCGGGCGGCTCGGCGATCGTTCTCGAGATCCCGCTTCTTCCGGGCGAATCGGTGACCACGGCCGACGTCCGGGTGAAGGACGCCTCGGCGCTCGTGAGCCTGTCGCCCAACACCGCGGAGGTGGCCTGGGAATCCTCTCTGGCCGAGGAACCGGTGATCGCGTTGCGCGCGCCCCTGACGGACGCTTGGGCCGAGGTCTGGCGGGTGGCGGTCGGCGCCACCTGGCATGCCGAGGCGGAAGGGATCCCGATCGTGCACCGGTTCCAGGCTGCTCCGGCGCGGATTCGCGAATGGCATCCTTGGCCCGGAGAAACGGTCACCTTGCATATCTCCCGCCCTGCCGGCGTGCCGGGAAGGACTCTCACGATCGATCGGACCGACCTGCGGCTTTCTCCCGGCCTGAGGGCCACCGACGCGACCTTGGACTTCTCCTTTCGCAGCAGCCGCGGCGGTCAGCACGCCATCACTCTTCCGCAAGGATCGGAGCTCCAGTCGGTAAGCCTCGACGGCGCCGCCCAGCCGCTCCGGCTCGAGGGACGCCGGCTCACGGTGCCGATCGCCCCCGGCGCCCAAAAGGCGACGGTCGTGTGGCGCGAGCCGCACGGCATCCGGGCGTTTTTCCGGACCTCGACCGTCGACCTGGGAGAAGCGAGCGTCAACAGCGGCATCCAGGTCGAAATGCCCGCGAATCGGTGGACGCTCTTCGTGGGCGGGCCTCGTCTGGGGCCGGCGGTGATCTTTTGGGGATTTCTCGCGGTCAGCCTGATCGTCTCGCTCCTGCTGGGGCGATCGCGCCTCACCCCTCTTCGTTGGCATCATTGGTTCCTGCTGAGCCTCGGCCTGACCCAGGCGCCCTTGCCGGTCTCCCTGCTGGTGGCCATCTGGCTGTTCGCTCTCGGCCTCCGGAAGATGCGCGGCGGGGCGGCGCGCGCCGAATGGTTCGACCTCATCCAGGTTGCTCTGGCCGGACTCACCCTCGTCGCCCTGGCGGGCCTCTTCTGGTCGATCCAGCGGGGGCTTCTCGGGGCGCCGGAGATGCAAATCACCGGGAATGGATCGACCGGCACGGTACTCCGCTGGTACCAGGATCATTCCGCCGGTCTTCTGGCGCGCCCGTGGGTCTTCTCCGTGCCGCTCCTCTTGTATCGATTGGCGATGCTGCTGTGGTCGCTGTGGCTCTCGGTCGCGCTGCTCGGGTGGCTGAGGTGGGGCTGGGAATGCTACAGCGAAGGAGGCGTTTGGAAGCGGATTCGCCCGGTGAAACGCGCTTCGCCGCCCCTCATGAACAGCCCCCCTTCCGCCTAGCCACCTGCGGAAGTCGATCGCAGGGTCGAAAGCTCTTCGGCAGCGCGCCGGCAAACGGCCCGGCGATTTCGGGGTGCCGCGCGCCGGCGGCGGGGCTGGACGGCGCGGTCAGGAGCGGGGACCATCGAGCCCGGGATTCTCAGGGAGGACTCTAAGATGACTTGGATCAAGACCGTGCCGCTCTCCGAGGCGTCGGAGACTCTGCGCCGCGCCCTGGACGCGCAGCGCGAGCTTTACCCATTGGAGTACGCCGAGCCCGTCCAGCCGACGGACGACGGAGTCTCGGGAATCGTGGCGTCCCACAGCCTGATCCCCGAGGCGCTTTACCATGCCTTCGCGACCTTCGGGGTCCTGATGTCTCCGGACCTGCCGCTGAGCCGCCGGCGGCACGAGATGATCACGACGCGCGTGTCGATCCTGAACCGCTGCCACTATTGAATCACCTCCCACGCAGAGTTCCTGCGTCGCGTGACCTTGGATGACGCGCTCGTCCAGGCTCTTCAGTTCGACTACGAGCACGCGCCCATCAGCGCAGCGGATCGAGCGATGCTGGACTACGTCGGCAAGCTGACCACGGATGCCACGACCATCGGCCCGGCGGACCACGAGCGGCTTCGCGATCACGGATTCGACGATCGGGCGATCCTGCAGATCACCCTCATCGCCTCCTGGTTCAACTACATCAATCGGGTGGCCGACGCGTTGGGAGTCGGCCGGAGCTGAGCGGCCTTCCGAGAACCGATTTCGCGACGTCGTTTCCCCGCCTCGTCTCGGACTCAGAGCTTTCCCGACCTGGGTTTCGGTAGTGGCCCGACCGTCCGCCGCGTCTGGTATGCCGCGCTGGCGACCATGGGTTTGCGCCGGAGCGAGGTGGGCGGCTTCGGTTCCCCCGTGCCCTCGGAGAGTCATCGCGGGGGATACTTCGGGTGATCGCCTCACGCAATGCTTTTCCGAAGCACGGCCACCACATGGAGGCGCGATCCTGGCGACGAATCGGCTCAGTCCTCCGCCAGCTTTCCGGTCGAATAGTCTCCCAGCTCGAGCTGGGCGAAGAAGCCGTATCCGGGCTTGAGCGGCTCATCGAGCGTCAGGGAGTCCTCGGCGACGACCCGACCGTTCACGCGAATGGCGACGCGAACCTTGGATCCTACTTTGGGATTCTCAATGCTCACTTCCACGGTGCCGCCGACGTGCTGCGGTACCTCGATGGCGAAGGTGCGCGTTCCGGCATCGATCCTTTCCCAGGACTCCAGAAACTTGTGGTTGGGATCGTTCACTTGAAGATCGGTCTCGAAGCTGGCCGACACTCTCGCCGGCTCGCTGGCTTCCGCTTCCAAGACGACGGTTCCCCCGCCTCCGTCCCAGACTTTGGTTGGAATGTGCGACAGCGACTCGGCGGAAGCCTTGCCCTCGAACCAGCCGCGGACCGTCCACCATCCCAGCATCACGACGACTCCGAGCACGGTCATCACGCTCTTCTTCAGCAACCGCTCCATCGTGGCTCCTCCCCGCATGGTCGTCGGGAATGACGACGGCTCATGACTTCGCCGGCCGCACCCAATGTCGTCCCTGGGTTCCCTTGGATCAAGCGTCGAGCGAGCTAAAAACGCACGGATTGCTCCGAAAAGAATCAGCCGCGTTCCGGCCAGTCAACCATTTGACACATACCGCGAACCGCTGGCGCTTAATGAGTTCCCTGCTCTCGGGAAAAAGCCTCGCGGGTACACTTTCTCTTTCAATGTCAGGAAAGAGGGATCGATCTTTTGCCTGGATGGAATTGTCATTGTATAAGGTCATCAGCCCGGCATTCTTTATGGAGGTCCTATGAAACATCGTGCACTTCTCGTACCCGCGGCCCTTGTCCTGGTGTTGCTGGCGACGCCCCTGTTCGCGGCGGCGCCGGAGCAAACCGGCAAGGAGAACGCCGCGGCGCGCATCGCCGAAGCCACGGCGGCGCAAACTCAAATCTTGACCGATCTGCTTTCCAAGCTGCCCGCCCAGTCCCTTCCCGCCGTGCAGGACGCCATCCTCGCTTCGCAGCACGGGCGCGAGACCGCTCTGGCGGCGATTGCCAAGAGTGACAATGACGGTGCGGAGTCCGCTTCCCAGAAAGCCGGCAACGGAAAGGCTCAACTAGAGGATGCCCCCCCGAGTCCGACGACCGGCCTGACCCACGCCCGCGAGACCCTGGCGGCGTCTTTCGAGAAGAGCGTCGCGACCCTTCAGGATCTGCTCGGCAAGGTCCCGGAACAGGCGATGACTCACGTCGAGTCGGCGATCACCAAGATGCAGGCGCAGCGGGCGCTGGCCCTTCAAAAGCTCGACGGGCTGATCGCTGGAGCCAAGCCGGGTCACGAGACCATAAACCGGCCCGATCACCCCGACCGGCCGCAAAAGCCGGAGCGACCCGAGAAGGCCGAGCGACCCGAAGTCCCGGATCGCCCGCAGCTGCCCGAACGGGCGGAAAAGCCGGATCATCCTACGGGAAAGCCGTAGAGTCGGAGGACCCTCGTTCGAGTCCTCGCGAGCCGCGCTTCGTTGCTCAGAACGACCGGGAGAAGGAGGCTTGTCCTCCTTCTCCCATTTCTATGGTTCGCTCCCCCGGCGCGGGCGGAGGTGGTGGCCGACTTCCGGGTTCTTCCCGCCTATTTCTCCGGAGACTTCGGCAGCGGCATCGAGACCCGCATCTCCTACCTGCCCCTGATCCTGACGACCCAATCCCGGCGCAATGAGCTCAAGGTCACCGTGCCGTTCCTGTCCATCCAGACCGATCAGCCGGTCACCTTCGCCGGCGGCGAAGTCATCCCCTCGGGAGGAGGGGGCCGGCAGACCGAAACCGGCCTGGGGGACGTCGTGATCCAGGACGACTTCTACTTCAAGGAAGGAGGCGGCCGTTCTCCCTGGCTCTTTGCCGGGCTGCGGATCAAGCTGCCGACCGGGAGCGAGGAAACCGGACTAGGGACGGGGAAGACCGACTACGGTCCCGGAGGCGGGATCATCCAGCCCCTGGGAAGCCGGTGGAGCTTGCTGGGAGAGATCCGCTACGTGGTTCGCGGCGATCCGCCGGCAGTCGATTATCGGAACACCCTCTGGCTCAGCGCCGGCACCCAGTGGCGGATGGGCGAATCTTCCTGGCTCAACCTCTTCTACGATCGGGGGGAGTCGGTGATCGAGGGGCGCGCCGCCCTTGAGGATGTGAGCCTGGGCTACGACCGTCAGCTCTCACCGGTCACCCGGCTCCGGACGGCTTTCTTCGCGGGTCTTTCCGAAACCGCCGAAGACTACGGGCTTTCCGTCGGTTTCTCCTTCCGCTCCGCGCCCCGTTCTCACACCGAATCGCCTTCTTCTTCCTGAAGATCCCGCGAGCCCAGCGATTGGCGGCCGTGGACGAGGGCTTCGACCAGGACGGCGATGGCGTGTCGACCTGCGAGGGCGATTGCAACGACGAAGACGCCGACGCGTGGGCTGTAAATCGAGGTGCCCGGCCTCACCGTCAGCGCCCCTCCCGTCGCGGACCTTCTCTCGCGCCTATCCCAACGCCGCGCCGGGCTCGGCGATTTCGTCGCTGAACAACGTCCGTCGGCCTACGGCGACGCGGAAGCCCCACACGGCGATTCCCAGGACGATCAGCAGGACCAAGAGCGTGACCTCGGAATACCATGCCGTCGGATCGACGGTCAAAGGCAGCTGGGTGAGAAGATCCTCCACGCAGCCTCCCAGCACCACCGCGAGGAGTCCCCATCGGAAGAACACGATCCAGAACAGGGCGATCCCGGTCGTGAAGCCGATGAGGAAGGGCCAGGGGTTGTCGGCACCCGGATTGAAAAGAACGAGGGCGAGGGCGCTCATCGCGATGATCGCGAGAGGGGTCTTCCGGAGAAGCAGGCGCAGGACGAGGAACATCGTGATCCCGAAGAACGTCACCTGCACGGTCCGAGTGGGAACGGCTACTACCGCCGTGAAAGCTTGGCGCAGGCCGCGGAGGGATTCGAGCGAAAAGAAGCCGGTCTCCAGGGGCGCTCCCGGGATGCCGAAAGCCAGATGGCTCCATTCGGAGCCCCGCCGAATGAGCGAAGACACCGTCCCGAAGACCGCCGCGATGAGAAGATCCCTGCCCACCAGCGGATCCCTGAAGGCACCGCCGAGCAGGCGTATCCAGGAAACCAGCATGCGGGGCCAGAGTTTTCGAGCGTAGGGCTCCAGGGCGAGGTAAAAAAGATAGGTCAGGCCGGCGTAGTAGAGTGCCCAGGCGAGGTGGCTCATGAAGACGAACACCTCGGCGTTGCCGGGCACGTGCTGGGCACCGGCGAGCCAGAGCAGGCGCGCCCCACCCATGCAGGAGGCCAGGCGCAGCGCGGTTCGGTGATCGCCCCGGCCGAGGCGGACGTTTCGGGAAGCGACGAGCGCGGCCCCCATCAGGGTCACGGCAAACCAGACGCTGCTCACCAGGCCGCGGGCGCGGGCCCAGAAGCTCAATTCCGGCGACCTGGACTCTTCCGGAGCACTCCACGGCGAGATGATCCGAAAGGCGATCGGGCGCCCGCGGTACGAGGCGGCTTCGATCCGAATCTTCGTCTCCGGGGCCTCGGGATAGACTCCCTTCCAGGCGATGCGCCGATCGGCGAAGGATCGCGGCGTCCAGATGGGCTGCACTTCGGTGAACGCTCTTGGATCCAGTGAGGCCGCCGCGAACAAGGGAGTCCAATTCGCATCCCCCGGCGGTTCGGTCGAGTCGCTCCTTTCGGGCGGCACCGCCGCGAAGGACATCAGTTTTCCGGCGGGGGTGAGCTCCACCTGGACCATCCCGGGAAGGGTCGAAGGTGGATCGACATTCCAATTACCGATGATCCCGGCCCCCAGTCTTAGCAGGGGACGCGGGCTCTGTCGATAACAGAAGAGCAGGCCGGGAGGACGGTCGCTCTTCAGGATCTCCCATGGGTCGGGCAAAGCGGGATGTCTTCGCAGGTAGGCCAGATAGTCGTCATCGGCGTGGAACTCGAAGAGGCTGTCCGCCGGCACCTCCTTCCATCCCGCCAATTGGATGGCTTCTCTGGCCTTGTCGGTGAGAGCTTCCGGAGGCTTGCTCAGGATCGATCTGCGGACGAGGACCAGCCGGCCGGAAAGCGCGACGGCGAGCGCCAACGCAATGAGAACCACGGCGAGACAGGCGACGGCCGCGCCGGGCTCGAGACCCTCCGACGGCCCCGCCTCGGCGACGAGCAACGGGGAAGGAGTCTCGCCGGCAGCGATAGCGGCGGCCAGGGGATCGCCGCCGGGCAGGGCGGCGGCCACGCTCAAAGCGGAGCCGGGGCGGTTCTTGGGATCCACCTCGAGACATCGGAGGATGACGCGCTCGACGGCGGGATCGATGTCGTGCAAATGGCTCGAGGGGCTCGAAGGAGGGGTCGCGCGGCGGTGTCCGATTTCGGCGCGGCTCTTGCCCGCGAACGCCGGCTTCCCCGTGAACATCTCGTAAAGGACGAGGCCGAGGGCGTAGAGGTCGCTGCGCAGGGTGGCTGCCTTCCCGTCGAGCTGCTCGGGAGCCATGTACGCCGGAGTGCCGGCTCCGAGTTCGGTCCCCGGCGCGTCGGCCGCCGACGCGAGGCCAAAATCGGTGATCTTGACTTGTCCCCTGCCGTCCAGCATGACGTTGGCAGGCTTCAGGTCGCGATGGAGGATCCCTCGATCGTGCGCTGCCGCCAGACCGGCGCAGATCTGACGGGCGGCCTGGATCGCCTTGTCCTGCGGGAGCCGCCCGATCCGGCGCAGCAGCGACGCCAGGTCCTCTCCGTCGACGTATTCCATGGAGATGAAGTGATGCCCCTCCGCCTCGCCCACGTCATGGACGCGGCACACGTGAGGATGGCTGACGCGCAGCGCCATCCGGACTTCGTTCAGGAACCTCCCGAGACGCCGCGGATCTCCCTCCACCGCCTGCGGCAGGAACTTCAGCGCAACTCGCTGCCCGAGCTTAAGATCGTCGGCGCGATAGACTTCCCCCATGCCCCCCCGGCCCAGAAGGCCGACCACTCGATAGCGGCTGGCGAGTATGGTGCCGGGCGGGAAACGGGCCTCGAGCGGCTCGCCCGGCGAGGACTTCGCCGGCGAGCCCGCGCCCGACTCGGCCCGGCGGACGACGGTTCGGGTCTCGTCCTGGACGTCGGAAGGCAGAGAGCTCCCGCACGTGCCGCAGAAGCGGTGGCCTGCGGGGACCTCGCCGGCGCACGAGGGGCAGCGGATCATGGCCTCAGCATGCCAGAAACGGCGGTTGATTTATAGTCACCGCGAACCATCGTGAGGGGAATCGAAGGATCGGCCGTGATCCATCGCTCTAACAGATGATGAGCTCCCGGAGGCGTCATGGCGGCGACTGAGGATCGCGAGCTGGTCCGACGGATGCTCGCCGGCGAGGAAGAGGCCTTCAGCGTCTTCTTCGAGGGCCATTTCGCCCGCCTCTACCGGTTCGCCCTGGCCCGCCTCGGCCGCGACGACGACGCGGCGGAAGACATCGTGCAATCCACGCTCTGCAAAGCCATCAAGGAGCTGGCCACCTACCGGGGCGAGGCGGCCCTGTTCACCTGGCTTTGCACCTTCTGCCGGCACGAAATCAGCGCCTATTACCGGCGGCAGGGTCGGCTCCGCCCCGAGAGCCTGATCGAGGACTCCCCCGAGATCCGTTCGGCGCTGGAGTCGCTCGCCGCCGCGGCGGATCGGAGCGCCGAAGGCGAGATCCAGCGGGAGCAGATCGCCCGTCTGGTGCAGGTCGCTCTCGACTCGCTGCCCGCCTCCTACGGCGACGTGCTGGAATGGAAGTACATCCAGGGAATGTCGGTACGGCAGGTCGCGGAGCGCATGGAAATCGGCCTGAAGGCCGCGGAATCGCTGCTGACGCGGGCCCGGGAGGCGTTTCGCGAGACGTTCACGGTCCTGCTGGGAAACCCGCAGGCATCTTCGAGGCTTCTATCCCCGAAAGAGCGAGGCGCGCGATGATCGACGACCGACACACACCCGACCCGCCGGACGATTCCCCGACTCCGGGCGAGGAGACGCTCGCCCGCCTCCTCCGCCTGTCGGGACCGCGCCCCGCCGTTCCCCAGGCCAGGGCCGAGCGCGTTCGGGAAGCCGCCCACGCGCAGTGGCGGCGCACCGTGAAGTCCAGGGGACGGCGGAGAAGCTTGCCCTGGCTCGCCGGCGCGCTTGCCGCCGCGGGACTCCTCGCCGTGGCGATCGGTCTGAGGGGACCGCATCCCCTCCCTCCGGATACCTTGGCGAGCGCGCCGGCCAAAGTCGAGAGGGTGGAGGGATCGGTCCGCGGGCCGGATCGGCGTCTCTTGACGGCCGGCGACTCAGTCTTCGCCGGAGCGCCGCTCGAGACCGACGGCGAGGGGCGGGCGGCTCTGCGCCTCGCCACGGGCGCTTCCCTGCGCGTCGACGTGAACACCCGTCTGAAGTGGATCTCGGGGTCCGCCCTGGAATTGCTCGAAGGGGCTCTCTACGTCGACACCGAGGGACGGAGAGGGGGGGAGGATCCTCTCGAGATCGTCACGCGATGGGGCCGCGTGCGGGATCGGGGGACTCAGTTCGAAGTGCGCCTCGCCGAGGCGCGGCTCCGCGTCAGCGTGCGTGAGGGCGTCGCGACACTGAGCCATGCGGGCCGATCGTACGAGGCGCCGGAAGGGTTCCGCATCACGCTCGACCCTCTCGGAGCCCTGCGGACCGAACCGATTCCGCTGCACGGCCAGGAATGGGATTGGGTGCTGGCGATCGCTCCCTCCTTCCGGCTCGAGGGGCGGACGCTCGGAGAGTTCCTGGAGTGGGTCGCCCGGGAGACCCGATGGGAAGTGAGGTTCACCGATCCTTCGGCGGCTGCGAGCAAATCGGGAATCGTGCTTCACGGGTCGGTCGAGGGGTTGCGGCCGGATGAGATGCCGGCGACGGTGCTGCCGACGTGCGGCCTCCGTTCCCGCCTCGACGGCAACACGCTGTTCATCGATTCGGCGGCAGAGACCGGAAAATGAGCACTGCCGGGAGGCGAGCGTCGGTTTTTTGGCATTGCGGCCCGCGGTGCACAATGCCCGGGACTCTGGATGAGACTCTCCACTTGACTCACCTCGGATTCACCGTAAACTCCCCTCTAGAGCTCGCTCACATCAAGGGTCCACGATGCGGATGGTGCCTTGACCCCCAGGCGGCTGCTCCTGTCGATCGGGATCGCCGTGCTCGCCGGAAGCAGCTCCTTCCCGCGGGCCGCTCCCACGGAGGCGCCGAGGTACGCGCAACGCCCGCTCTCGGAAGTGCTTGAAGACCTGCGAACCCGGGGCCTTCACCTCATCTACAGCAGCGATCTCGTTCGGCCGGAGATGATCGTCCGATCGGAGCCGGAGGCGGGAGAGCCGCGCGTCATTCTCGAGCGTCTTTTGGCGCCCTTCGGGCTTGCCTCGGCCGACGGTCCCGGCGGGACGGTCCTCATCGTGCCGGCCGGAGATCCGGCCCCACCTCCAAGCGGCGTCTCCGGGATCGTCCGGGCGCAAGGCGATGGACGGCCCGTCCGGGAAGCGCAGATTCTCGTGGCCGGAACGGAGGTGCGCGGCGCCTCGGGCGAGGACGGCGCCTTCGGGCTTCTGCAAGTTCCTCCGGGCCGGTACACGCTGGAAGTGAAGGCGCCGGGATTGCCGAGGCAGCGCTTCCCGGACATTGCGGTCCTGCCGGGGAAAGTCACCGAGATCCGCCTCGACCTGGCCCTGCTCGCCACGCTGCGTGAGCGCATCCAGGTCGAGTCGGGGCCGGCGCCACCCGGCGGGGATCAGCCCGAGACGCGCCGCTCCCTGAACCATGAGGATCTTCAGCGCAAGTCCCGTCTGGGGGACGACGTCCAGCGCGCCCTCGCCGGCTCCCCCGGGATGGTGACAGCCGACAAATCGGCCGCGCTCGGAGTGCGGGGCGGCGATCCGAGCGAGACCCTGGTGCTGCTGGATGGGCTGGAGATCGACGAGCCGGTCCACCTCCGGGACTTCCTGGGCTTTTCGAGCATCATCGACGCCCGGGCCGTCGCCAGGGCGGACTTTCTGGCCGGGGGCTTCACGGCGGAGTACGGCGATCACTTCAGCGGAATCGTCGATCTCACCACCGTCGATCGCGACAACGCCGATCGGACGCTGGCGAGCACAAGCCTGATCGATTCCGCCCTCCTGACCGGCGGCCCCTTCCGCGACGCCGAGGGAGGGTGGCTCGTCTCCGGCCGGACCTGGTACCCCGACTCCGTCCTCGACATCGTCGATCCGGGCGGGGAGGACATCAGCCCCACCTATCAAGACGTGCTCGCCAAGTTCGATCTTCACGGCAAGGGCGGCTCGCAGCTCGGCGGCGACGTCCTGGCAACGCTTGAGAGCGTCGATTTCGCGAGCGATCCGGGCGATGACAGGGTCACCTCCCGGAACGCCAGCCAGTACGCCTGGCTCCACTTCGACTCGCCCTGGACGGATCGACTCTACTCCAGCACCCTCATCTTCTATGGCCGGGTCGGACGAAGCCGAGCGGGCCGGACGACCGTGGCCGAAACGGGAATGGCGCAGGTCCGAGACGAACGCCTGTTCTCGTCCCAAGGCCTCCGCCAGGAATGGATCCTCCAGACCTCCCCGCGAAGCTCCCTGAAATGGGGGACGGGCGCGAAGTGGATGAGCGCGGATTACGAATACTCCAGCCATTCCGAAGGGATCGCTTCCCTGTTCGGAGGCGCCTCGCCGGCGGCCGATCGCTCGATGATCCTCTCTCCTTCCGGAGCGAGCTACGACGCGTTCCTCACCCATCGAGTGCAATGGACTCCCGCCCTCACCGTCGAGACGGGCGTCCGCTGGGACGCGCAGACTCTGCAGGGAGAGCATCAGATCAGTCCGCGCCTGAACCTCCTGTTCGCGCCGGGCGAGCGGAACGCCGTGCGCGCCGCCTGGGGACGGTACTCGCAATCGCAAACGGTGAGCCAGCTGCCGGTCGAGGAAGGCGAGAGCGAATTCCGCGGGGCGGAGCATGGCGAGCACCGCCTGGTGGGGTTCGACCATTTCTTCCGAAACGGCCTGGCCTTGAGCGTGCAGGCCTATTCGAAGGCGATGCGGGACGTGCGCCCGCGCTATGAGAACCTGCTCAATCCGATTCAGATCTTCCCGGAAGTCCAGCCCGATCGGATCCGGCTGGCGCCGAGCCGCGCCCGCGCCCAAGGGGTCGAGCTGCTGCTCGCCGCGGAGCGGGGCCGATCTTTCTCCTGGTCGGCGAGTTACGCGCTGGCCTCGGCCGAGGACGAGATCGACGGCCGCTGGGTTCCCCGCAGCTGGGATCAGCGGCAGGCCTTCAATTTCAGCCTGAGCTATCGCCGCGGCGATTCCTGGAGCCTCGACCTGGGAGGAGCCTATCACTCCGGCTGGCCCACCACTTCAGTCGCCGCCACAAGCGCGACGGCGCCGGACGGCTCGGTCACGATCGTGCCGGTTCTGGGCCGCCGCAACGCGGCGCGGTTCCCCGCTTATCAACGTCTGGACCTGAAAGCCGGCAAGAAATTCCACCTGGATCGCTCGACGCTCACCGCCTTCGTCGAGGTGACCAATCTCACCGGGCGCGACAACGTCTGCTGCGTCGAGAGCTTTGGATTCACCCCGCAAGCCGATGGAACCGTTCAGGTCGACCGCCGGGAAGGCTTCTGGCTCAGACAGCTTCCGGTCGCCGGCCTGATCTGGGAATTCGGCCGCTAGCCTGGCGCTGCCGCTCCTTGCTCTCCCGCCTCTGTCAAGATGACGGACGGCCACCGGCATCACGAATCGGCAAGAGCCGCTCGCCCGCTGCACATTCTCTGCGAAGGAAGATGGACACGGGCCTTCGTCTTGGGTAATCTCCCCGGTCGCGGAGGCGAGCCGGGCAGAATGCCGACCAGAAAAAGAAAGATCCCCCCAACCAAGAGCCGCAGAGACAAACCCGCCGCGGGGCTGTATACGATCATCGCGGTCAAGCTCCTCAAGAGCCTGCTGCTGTTCGGGATCGCCCTGGGGGTCTACAGCCTGATGGGCGACGATCTCGGCGCGGAGTTCGAGAGGTTCCTGCGCTGGGTGAAGCTCGACCCCGAGCACAAGTTCTTCGCCGCGCTCGGCGACCGGTTCGAGACGATCACTCCCTCGCACCTTAGCTGGATCGCCTCGGGGACCCTGCTTTACGCCCTTCTCCTCTTCGTGGAAAGCGCCGGCCTGATGTTCCGCGCCTCGTGGGCCGGCTGGCTGGCGATCGGCGAGACGGCCTTCTTCATACCGCTTGAGATCCACGAGCTGGTGCGCCGATCCTCCTGGATCGTCTCGTTCCTCCTCGTGGTGAACGTCGTGATCGTCTGGTATCTGACCCGAAACCGCCGGCGGCTGTTCTATCACGGCTGAAGCCGATTTCCACCGGATCATCGAATCGATCTCGCGGGAAAGGGCATCTGAACCGCCGAGCCGGACCCCCCGCCATGGAGGGGTGCGCTCCGCGGTCTATGGCCCCGCCCGGACGTAAAAAGCTGTATCGCCCCGCGCGGCGCGGCGTGGGGCGTTGTAGAATGGGCCATTACTCGAGGTCCTGAAATGGCGAGACGAATGGCAGTCATGCTGCTCGTGATGGCCGGCTTCATCGCGACGGTCGGCTTGTTCAAGTTCCGGCAGATTCAGGCCGCCAGCTCGGGGGCAGGGTTCCAGCCTCCTCCCGAGGCGGTCACGACCCTGGTCGCCCGCGAGCAGCCCTGGGAACTGACGCTGACCGCGATCGGGACGGCGGCGGCGGTCCAGGGGGTCACCGTCAGCGCCGACCTTCCGGGGATCGTCGAGGCGATCACCTTCGAATCGGGAAGGGCGGTCAAGCGCGGCGCAGCGCTCGTGAGGCTCGACGCCCGGCAGGAAAAGGCGCAGCTCACGGCGGCCGAGGCGCAGCGCGACCTCGATCTTCTCAATCTCGATCGGGCGCGCGGGTTGAGGGAGCAGGGGATCACGTCGCAGGCCGACTACGATCGCATTACGGCCGAAACGAAGCAGGCGGAGGCGCGGGTCGGGGAGATTCGGGCGCTGATCGATCGGAAAGTAATCCGCGCGCCGTTCACAGGAATCCTCGGAATCCGCCAGGTGAACCTCGGACAGTACTTGAAAGGCGGCGACCCGGTCGTTCCCCTCCAGGCCATCGACCCGATCCACGTCGACTTCTCGGTGCCGCAGGAGAGCATCGGCCAGGCGCGCGCCGGCCGGGAAGTGCGCGTCGCCGTCGAAGGCCAGCCGGGAGACACGACGGGCAAGATCACGGCCGTGGACTCGGTCATCGACCCGGCCACCCGGAACATCCACGTCCAGGCGAGCCTTCCCAATCCCGAAGCGCGGCTGCAGCCGGGGATGTTCGTGCGGGTCGAAGTGGTCCTGCCGGAGCGCGAATCGGTCGTCGCGCTTCCCGCCTCGGCGGTCCGCTACGCGCCTTACGGGAATTCGGTCTTCATCGTGCAGGACATGAAGGGTCCCAAGGGAGAGTCCTACCGCGGGGTCCGCCAGGAGTTCGTCAAGCTCGGCGGCGGCCGCGGCGATCAGATCGTGGTGCTTTCCGGCGTCAAGCCCGGGGAGGAAGTGGTCACGTCGGGGGTCTTCAAGCTGCGGAACGGCGCCGCGGTCCTCGTGAACAACGAGGTCCGGCCCGCCAACAACCCCGCTCCCAAGCCCGAGGACAGCTGATGTCGATCACCGATCTGTTCATCCGGCGGCCCGTCCTGGCCGTCGTCGTCAACCTCGTCATCCTGATCGCCGGCCTGCAGTCGATCCGCACCCTCACCGTCCGTCAATACCCCCGCAGCGACATCGCGGTGATCCAGGTTTCCACGGCGTACGTGGGGGCGAACGCCGATCTCGTCCGCGGCTTCATCACCACGCCGCTCGAGCGGGTGATCGCGAGCGCCGACGGCATCGACTACATCGAATCGTCGAGCGCGCAGGGAATCAGCAGCATCACCGTCCACTTGAAGCTGAACTACGACACGAACGCCGCCCTCACCCAGATCCAGACGAAGGTGGCGCAGGTCCGCAACGATCTCCCGCCGGAGGCGCAGGCCCCGGTCATCGAGGTCCAGACCGCGGACACGGAGTTCGCGGGGATGTACATCGGCTTCTCCTCCGCGAAGCTGGACCAGAATCAGATCACCGATTACCTCACGCGGGTCGTGCAGCCGAAGCTCAGCGCCATCAGCGGCGTGCAGCGGGCGGACATCCTGGGCGGCCGGACCTTCGCCATGCGGATCTGGCTCAAGCCGGAGCGCATGGCGGCGCTCGGAATCTCCCCCTCCGACGTGCGGGACGCGCTCGCGAAGAACAACTATCTCTCGGCCCTCGGAAGGACCAAGGGGTCGATGGTGTCGGTCAACCTCGTCGCCAACACCGATCTGGAGACTCCCGAGGAATTTCGGCAGCTGGTGGTCAAGGAGCAGAACGGCGCGCTGGTACGGCTCGGCGAGATCGCGGATGTCGTCCTCGGCGCGGAAAACTACGATGAGGACGTCCGTTTCGACGGCCAGACCGCGACTTTCATGGGAATCTGGGTTCTCCCCTCGGCCAATTCGCTCGACGTGATCCGAGCGGTCCGCGGGGCGCTGCCCGGGATTCGGGCGCAGCTCCCCGCGGGAATCAAGCTCGGAGTCCCCTATGACTCGACGCTGTACATCGAGCATGCCATCGACGAGGTCCTGAAGACCCTCTCCGAGACGCTGCTCATCGTCATCATCGTCATCTTCCTGTTCCTCGGATCGTTCCGCGCGGTGCTCATCCCGGTGGTCGCCATTCCCATCTCGTTGATCGGCGCGATCTTCCTCATGCTGATCGCGGGATTCACGATCAACCTCCTGACGCTGCTCGCCATCGTCCTGTCGGTCGGGCTGGTGGTCGACGACGCGATCGTGATGGTGGAGAACGTCGAGAGGCACCTCCACCTCGGCCGGCCCCCGCTCCAGGCCGCGCTCCAGGCGGCCCGCGAGCTGGTCGGTCCGATCATCGCCATGACGATCACCCTCGCCGCGGTCTACGCCCCGATCGGTATCCAGGGAGGACTGACCGGGGCGCTGTTCCGGGAGTTCGCCTTCACGTTGGCCGGGGCGGTCATCGTGTCCGGGATCGTGGCGCTGACCCTCTCCCCCATGATGGGGTCGAGGCTGCTCAAGGCGGGCGACACGGAGCGGGGCTTCGCCGGCTTCATCAACCGCCGGTTCGAAGCGTTTCGGCGCCTCTATGCGCGCATCCTGGCGGGAACGCTGGAATCGAGACCGGTGGTCCTGGTCCTTTGGGTCCTCATCGTCCTGCTAATGGCGCCGTTCTATCTCTTCTCCCAGAAGGAGCTCGCCCCGGGCGAAGACCAGGGAGTCGTCTTCGCGATCGTGCAGTCCTCGGCCAACTCGACGCTGGATCAGACGAGGCTCTTCGCCTCCAAGATGAACCAGGTCTTTCAGTCTTTCCCGGAATCGGCCGGCACGTTCCAGATCATGTCGCCGACCGGCGGTTTCGGCGGCATGGTCACGAAACCCTGGAGCGAGCGGACGAAAACCTCTGAGCAGCTTCGGCTGGAGGCCTCCGCCGCGCTCGCCAAGATCCCGGGAGTGCGGTTCATTCCGCTGACGCCTCCCCCGCTCCCGGGCGGCGGGGGATTCCCGGTCGATTTCGCCGTCGCCTCCACGGCGGAGCCGGCCCAGGTGGCCGAGTTCGCGGATCAGCTCGTCCAGAAAGCCTTCGCGAGCGGCTTGTTCATGTTCGCCGACACCGACGTGAAGTTCGATCAGCCCCAGGCCGAGGTGGTCCTGGATCGCGATCTGGTCCGCTCCCTGAACGTGAATCTGAGCGACGCGGGGGGCGATCTCTCGGCGATGCTGGGTGGGAACTTCGTCAACCGGTTCAGCAGCCAAGGGCGCAGCTACAAAGTCATCCCCCAGGTGAAGCGCGCCGAGCGCCTCAACCCCGATCAGCTCCAGAGCGTCTACGTGTCGGGGCCCGACGGACGGCTGGTTCCGCTTTCCACCTTCGCCACGCTGAAGACGACGGTCGAGCCGCGCGAGCTGAAGCGCTTCCAACAGCTCAACGCGGTGCGGGTCCAGGGGGTGATTCCCCCCGGCACCTCCCTCGATCAGGCGCTCGGGTTCCTCGAGGAGGAATCGCGGCATCTCCTGCCGCAGGATTTCACGGTCGACTACGCGGGAGAATCGCGGCAGCTCCGGACCGAGGGCAGCAAGTTCCTCGGGACGTTCATCCTCTCGGCGATTCTCATCTACCTCGTCCTCGCCGCGCAATTCGAGAGCTTCCGGGATCCCTTCATCATCCTCGCCGGCTCGGTCCCCCTGGCCCTCTCCGGCGCGCTGCTGTTCTCGTTTCTCGGCTTCACCACGCTGAACATCTACAGCCAGGTCGGTCTAATCACACTCGTCGGGCTGGTCTCCAAGAACGGCATCCTGATCGTCCAGTTCGCCAACCATCTGCAGGAGACCGGGCTGGACAAGCTGCGCGCCGTCATCGAGGCGGCCGGAACGCGGCTTCGCCCGATCCTGATGACCACCGCCGCGACCGTCGTCGGCCACCTGCCGCTGGTCTTCGCGAAGGGACCCGGCGCCGGCGCCCGCAACAGCATCGGCATCATGCTGGTCTCCGGAATGATCATCGGGACCTTCTTCACCCTGTTCATCGTCCCCTCCATCTACGTCCTCGTCGCCCGCCGGCACGCGGCCGGGGAAACGGCCGAGCCCCCGCCGGAACCTCCTTTCGCCGAGCCGCAACCCGTCTCCCCCTAGTGTCGCGTCTCAAAAATCATGTTACATTCGGCCCCCGATCCATCCCGGCTCGCCGCGTTGCGCCTCGCTTGCGTACCGCCTTGGGTACGCGACGCTCTGTCGCGCCTTGCGATCCGGGCGCCTCGGCGACCTCGGTGTTAACTAGCCTTCTAAAAGGCAGGTCCGGCGCCCTTCCCACGCGCCGATTACGTTTCTGTATTCCCCGGACCGGGTTGACAAGAACTCCACGGAATCTATGTTTCTGAAGACGCGCCATTCCGTGTCGGCTCTGAAGGATGACCTGGATGAGCATCTTCTCGCGCCCGGCGGCCCATCACTCCCGCAATCCCGTCCGAGCGAACCTCACCCCGGCCGGCGGGCGACCGGTCGGGACGGCGCGGCGGCGAGGCTCGCGATTTCGCGCCGGGCTGCTTCTTCCCTTGATGGCAGTCGTGTCGAGCTGCGCGCACCCTGTTGTCCAGTCGCCGTCCCTCCCCTTCGAGCAGCATACGCTTCGCATTCACCTTGACGTCGATCGCGACGGCTTTGCGGCGCTCTCCGCCTATGAGCCGCTCACCGGCCGCATCGGACTCCGGCAAATCCTGGAAGCCGAGAAGATGTGGCCGAGAGTCGGGAAAAAGAAGATCAGCGTGCAACTCTTGGTGCATTACGGGCGCTTTTACGTGGTCGCCGAAGGCTTCAAGGCGGTCTGGGAGATTACTCCGAAGCCCGGCACGGGAGAGGCGTCCTTCCGTCCGGCCGCCTCGCTCGGCGATCGCGCTGGGGTTCCGGCACGAGGCGTGCGCCTGTCGCGTTACGGCTCGGCGGGATTGTCGTGCCTCCGGATCGACCGCGAGAATGGACCCACCGTCTACATTACCTCCCTCGGGCAAGCTGATGACCATTGCCATTAGGGGGGCCGTCGCCGGCGGCGTCACGGCTTGGATCTTGGGGAGCGTCCTCTCGGCGGGCGCTGGCGCGGGAGCGCCCGATCCGAATCCGATCTATCAGAGGGTCCGTCAGGACCTGCAACGAGGGGACCTGGAGGGCGCGGCGAGGAACGCCGCGAAGCTGCGCGACCTGATCACCCGCCATCCGGAATGGGACCCCGACCGCGTTTTCGCCGAGGAGCTCCTTCCGCCGCTGGCGGCCCGGCTCGGCCATCTCCGCCGCGCGGCGGCGGAGCTCGACAAGTTCACCCGGCGCGCCTTGGAGGCTGAGATCCCTCCCCCGATCAGCGACGGCCTCGATCCGGCGCGCGCCTACGGCGACTGGGCCGCCTCGACGATCGACCAACTGCGCGCCGAGCGCGCCGCCCTGATAGGGAGCGCTCTTCCCGCCGCCGACGATCGGGCTCTCCTGGCCAGAACGGAAAGCTACGGGCGCAGCCAGCAACTCCTTGACGCCGAGATTCTCCGCCGAATGCGCCAAGCGGTGGAAAAGGAGATCGAGCGACGCCCCCAGGATCGACGGCTGCAGACGATGCACGATCGGCTCGATCAGATCAAGAAGGGGGTGATCGCCTCCGCCGTCGAGCGGGACCGCGTCGGCGTAGAGATGAAGGGCCTCCGCGACAAGCTGAAAACCTATGAGGGCGCCCTCCTCGGTCTCCTGTTGGACGGCGGCGTGCCCGCTTCGAGCCCGGCGAGCGCGGATTCCGGAGGCATCGCGCCGTTTTTCGGCGAACTCCTCGATCGGGAGATCGAAAGGACGCGCTCCCAGGCCCCCCGGAATCGCCAGGAATCGGTCGATCGCCGGAAGAATCTCGAGCGCTACCGGCTCTTCAACCGCGTCCTTGCCGACGCGGGATTGATCGACGATCAGACGGAGCGCCTCGACCGCCTCGCGGCGGCGATCGAAGCCCCCGCGGGACGAAAATGGCTCTCGGCTTCCTTCCCGGCCGGGCCCGTCGCCGGATTCCTCGTGGCCGCCGCCCTCGCCCTCACGTGGATGATCGCGAGACACCGGCGGCGAGGCATGGGTAAGCCGCTGCTCCGGAAGCCTTCCTCCGAATTCAACGGCGCCGGGCGGGACAAGGACGGCGCGGATGCAGCCTGATCGCCTCCCGCCCTGGAGGCGTCACCTCGAGAAACTCGGCCATCAGATGGTTGCCGGGGCCGCCGGGACTCTGTCGCACGCCCGCCCGGCGCTTGGGTCCCGGACCGCGCTGTACGCGGCGTGCGGCTTCCTATTCGGGTTGAGCCTGACACTCGGCGGCTATCTGGTGGATTTCTACGCCCTTTACCATTCCCTGCCGCGGAATTTCGGTCTCGCCATCGTCGAGGGATTGCACGAGGTCACCCCGGTCCACTACTTCACCGACGGATTCGCCCTCCTCCTCGGGATCGCCGGCGGGATCGTCGGGCGGCTCCATGACAGGCTGCGGTTCTACTCCAACCATCTCGAGGAGCTGGTCTCCGCGCGAACCGAAGATCTCCGGCGGAGCGAGGAGCGCTATGCGCTCGCGGCGCGCGGCGCGAACGACGGCCTGTGGGACTGGGATCTCGTCACGGGAGAGGTCTACTATTCGCCCCGCTGGAAGCTCCGTCTCGGCCTGAAGGACCAGGAAGTGGGAGCCGACCCGGAGGAGTGGCTCGGCCGGCTGCATCCGGAAGACGTGGACAACGTCCGAGCCCGCATCCAAGGCTATCTGGCGGGAGGCACCGCCACGTTGACCGCCGAATATCGCATGCGTCACGCGGACGGCTCCTACCGGTGGATGCTCGCTCGCGGAATGGCGGTGCGCGACGGGAAGTCGGGCACGCCGCTCCGGATGGCCGGCTCGCAGACCGACATCGACGAGCGCAAGAAGCTCGAAGAGCAGCTGATGCACCTCGCGCTTCACGACCCCATGACGGGTCTCCCGAATCGCGCTCTTCTCCTGGATCGCCTGCGGCACGCGTTTGAGCGGGCGAAGAAGCGGAGACAGGACAGCCTGGCGATCATCTTCCTGGACGTGGACCGTTTCAAGAACATCAACGACTCCTTGGGCCACTACCTGGGCGACAGCGTCCTTAGGGAGATCGCGCAGCGCCTCGCCGAGTGCCTGACGGAATTGGGACAGCGGAAAGCGAAGCCGGGCGCCCGAGGTCTCGGGCGCAAGCGATCGAGCTGGACCCTGGCCCGGATGGGGGGAGACGAATTCACCGTGCTGATCGAGGAAATCGATTCCCTGCGCGACGCCACGGAAGCCGTGAAGCACATCGAATCCGCTTTCATCGAGCCGATCCTCGTCGAGGGCCGGGAGCACTTCGTCACCCTCAGCACCGGGATCGTGATCGGTCCCGCGGGATACGAACACGCGGAGGACCTGCTGCGGGATGCGGACACCGCGATGTATCGCGCGAAAGCCGGCGGACGCGGACGTTGTGAGGTCTTCGACCAGAAGATGCTGACCATCGTCCGGGAGCAGCTTCGGCTCGAGACCGATTTGTACCGGGCCCTGGAGCGGAACCAGCTCTATCTCGCCTATCAGCCGATCGTGGACCTGCGCAGCGGCCGGCTCGTGGGGGTGGAGGCCCTGGCGCGATGGAATCATCCGGAGCGGGGCTTGATCCATCCGGAGAAGTTCATCCCCATCGCGGAGGAGACGGGCCTGATCCTGCAATTGGGACGCTGGATCCTTCGGGAAGCCTGCCGCCAGCTCCGGCGTTGGACGGAAATGTCGCCCCAGGCGCGGGATCTGGAGATGAGCATCAACCTGTCGCTCCGCCAGCTCTACGGCCCCGAGCTCGAAGCGGAAGCGATCGCCGCGGCGGCGGACACGAGACTCGATTTCCGGAGTATCCATCTCGAGATCACCGAGAGCCTCTTCATGCAGCACCCCAAGGTCGTGGCCCGCGCGATGGCGCGCCTCAGAAAGCGAGGATTCAAGGTCTCCATCGACGACTTCGGAACGGGCCATTCCTCGCTGGCGATGCTTCACAAGCTCCCGGTCGACTCGCTGAAGATCGACCGCACGTTCGTGACCCAGCTGGGGCAAAGGAAGGAAGCGCGGCACATCATCGAGGCGATTCTCCGCCTGAGCGAGGCGCTGGGCCTTCAGACCGTCGCCGAGGGGATCGAAACCAAGGAGCAGCTCGAGAATCTGCAAGACATCGATTGCCCCCTCGGCCAGGGACACCTCTTCTCCCCCCCCGTGAAGAGCGAGATCCTGGAGCCGCTCATCCTCTCGGACGTCCCGATCGTTGCCCCGGTCGCACGCCGGCGACGATCGGCGGGCTGAGGCCTTTTCATCCCGTTTTCGACGTGCGGTCCCATGCTGAAAAGACCCTTTTCCTCGCGGCTCGATCAGGCTCCTCTTCGTCCCAGGATGGCCAAGCCGATCCCCGCGAGGATGAGGCCCGAGGAGAGCGCGAGACGCAGGGTGATCCCCTCGGAGAGAAACAGGACCCCCGCCATCGCCACGAGCACCGGGACCGCCAGCTGGACGATGGCGGCCCGCGTCGCCGTGAGCCCCTGCAGCGCGGCGTACCAGAGGACGTAGCCCAGGCCGGAGGTGAGCGCGCCGGAGACGACGGCGAGCAGGGCGCCCCGGACCGACCACCGCGACGACGGCCAGACGAGGAGTCCCACGCCAAGCGCCGGAACCACGGCGCGGGTGAAATTGCCGCGGGTGGCGATCAGGACCTCCTTTTGCCCGCGGCCCCTCAGCGAATAGCCCCCCCACGCGATTCCCGCGGCGCCCATCAGACCGAGTCCGGCCCAGGAGGGCGCCGTCCATCCGGGAAGGAGGAGACCGACGAGGCCCCCGAAGGCGAGCGCCAGGCCCGCCCATTCGAACCGGCCGGGGCGCTCTCCCAGACGATGACCCGCGGCGATCATCGTGATCTGGACGGAGGCGAAGAGGACGAGGGCTCCCGTCCCGGCGCTCAGCCTCAGATAGGCGAAGGAGAACGCCGCGGCGTAGAGAAAGAGGAGGAGGGCCTCGTTCCAGGATCCGCCGGGGCCGTGATGGCCTCGCAGCGCGGTCAGGAGGCCGAGCGCCGCCGCTCCCGAAGCGAGGCGCAGCGCCGTGAAGCTCCCGGCGTCGATCGCGGAGCCGCGCAACGCCAGCCGGCAGAGGACGGAGTTCGCCGCGAACGCCGTCAGGGCCAAGACCGTCAGGACGGCGGTGCGGGCCGCCGGCCCGGGAGCAAAAAAAGGGGCGGGAGCCGTTCGCTCCCGCCCCTTTTCCCCGGGCAATCCCGGAGTGATCATACAGTGCTTACTTGCAGGTCTTCCCGCCGTTCGGGCCCTTGCACCGGTTCGAGCAGCACTGCGAGTTGCTGGTGCAGGAGGCGCCAGCGGGGCTGCAGCCGCCCGAGCAATTCGGGGCGCCGGAGCAGTTCGAGTCGGCGCAGTCGGTCGCGCCGTCGCAGTCGTTGTCGATTCCGTCGTTGCAGACCTCGGTCGTCGGCGTGCACGACGTCCCGAGGAAGGGCTGGACCGACGAGAAGTAGAAGGCGAACGCGCCGTCGACCGTGGCGTTGTTCACGTTGTCGCAGGCGTTGTTGACGTTCGTGCCGCACGCTCCGGAGAGCTGGCCGACGATCTGGCCGGAGCCGTTCACCACCGGCGAGCCGCTGCTGCCGCCTTCCGTCCCGGCCGTCGTCGTCCGGCTGTAGATCCTCTCGCCGCGGGGCCAGCCGGTGCAGGTGGGAGCGGAGGTGTCCACGTGGCCGTCCGAATAGGCCTGAGGCGCCCATGCCGGATGGCTGATGCGGTAGAGCGACGCGTTGTTGGTATTCGCCACCGGAGTGCTGTTCCACCCCAGGAACACGGAACCCGCGGGAGGAGTCTGGTTCAACTGCAACAGCGTGAAGTCGCCCGCACTGCCGGTGGCCTTGACGGTCGCGCCCAGCCGCTGGATCCCGCCGGGGTTGGTCTGGCTCGGACAGTTCGTGCTGCCGCAGGCGATGCTGAACTGGAAGTATTCCTCGAGGTTCCCGGCGACCGAGTTGGAGCTCAGGCAATGGTTCGCTGTCAGGAAGTAGGGAATCTGGGAGCCCGAGTCGGAGTCGGCGATCAGTCCGCCGGTGCAGGTGTAGATGAACGCGCCCTGGATCCACTGCATGAGGGCCACGGCGCTCTTGGCGGGTTCGGCCGGAGTGCCGTTGTGGCAGGAGGCGTTCTCGATGCAGGAAACGTTGAAGCTGCAGAACGACTCGGTGGCGGCGACCAATCCTTCTGTGAACTTCGGTCCGACGTGCCCGACTTCGGAGATGCTGAAGGAGATCCCCTTGAGATCGGCGGCGCCGTTCGGCCCCTCGTGACGCAGGAGGACCACCCCTTTGGACCCGAAGACGCTGTTGGTCCAGAACTCTCCGTCACCTTTCGGACCTCGGTCGGAGTAGGGACCGAAAGCCTGGCCCTCGGCGTTGAAGAAATAGAGGTCGGCATTCGGGGGAAGGTTGACGTGCTCGAGGTGCGCCCGCACGGCCCCCGCTCCCGCCGACTCGATGGCCATCGCCCAGACGAACCCGCCGTCCGAGGTCGCCTGGAGCAGGCCGCGGCCGACTTGCCTGGGGGTGGCGGAAAGAAGCGCCGCGTCGACGCTGGAGAAGCGGACGTTTTCCAAGATCGGCTTGGTCCGGCCGACGACGGCCGGCCCGTTCTTCTCTTCCTGCCGCCGCTGGAGCTCGCTGCGCTCCTGAGGAGTCAGACTCACCAGCACGGCGCGATCCAGGACACCGGCGGGCATTTCCTTCATCAGCCAGCCGTGAAGAGTCGACATCTGGGCGGCGTACTGCTCGGCTGTGATCCCTCCGACCAGAGTCTCGGGGGGAACGCTCTTGTAGGAATTCCCTGCGGCGCCGCTGGCAGGACCCGTTCCGACGAGCGCCATCGCTGCGACGGCCGCGACCCCAAGAAATCTCCAGGCGCTGGATTTCCTAGCGAGACGACGCAACATCAATGCCTCCTGTGAAAAGGGTTGGGTTGAAAACGGGAGGACAATACGTGGGTCAGACGCGGAGCGACGGACGTTGTGAGAGCGGACGGGGAATCGAGGGAGGGGAAGCTTAGGAGGTCGACTGGCGCCAGGCGCGCGCGGAAGGAAAGGAAATCTTCCTGGCTCCGACAGGAGCAGTCGATCGACAAACCCCACCTCACCCCAGAACTATGGTTCTGCCCCCCCTAAAGGGCAGTGGGCATCGGGAAGCGGCTACTATCTACGACGGAACCACTTGGCAGTCAACAGAAATCAACGGGCCCCCAGAAAAAGAGGCCGGGGAAGACTTTCCCGGGCGCGCCAGCCATGCTGCCCCGGCATTTTTTCAGGGCCGCGCCGGCCTATCGATGAGTCATCAGCATTTCAGCTCCCCGGAAGGCGCCCGCTTCGGGGGACCCGGCTGAAAATCTGCTAGAGTATTCGGGAATCCTCACGAAGGAGAGCCGCGTGGGCCACGAAGTGTCCGACCAAACTCCTGTCTCGTTCGAAACCGACCCGTCGCGCTACCGGCATTGGAAGCTCTCCTTCGAGGGCCCCGTCGCCCGGCTGATCATGGCCGTCCAGGAGAAGGAAGCGCTCCGCCCGGGCTACGAGCTGAAGCTCAACTCCTACGATCTGGGGGTCGACATCGAGCTCGCCGACGCGATCCAGCGGCTGCGCTTCGAGCATCCCGAGGTGCGCTGCGTCGTCGTGAGCAGCGATCGGGAGAAGATCTTCTGTGCCGGGGCGAACATCCACATGCTCGCCTCGTCCGACCACGGGTTCAAGGTCAACTTCTGCAAGCTCACGAACGAGACCCGGCTGGCGATGGAGGATGCCTCGCGGCACAGCGGGCAGCGCTATCTCGCGGCGCTGAACGGGACCTGCGCCGGGGGGGGCTACGAGCTGGCCCTGGCGTGCGACGAGATCGTCCTGGTGGACGACGGCAACTCCGCCGTCAGCCTCCCGGAGACGCCGCTCCTGGGCGTTCTGCCGGGAACCGGCGGCCTGACGCGGCTCGTCGACAAGAGGAAGGTGCGCCGGGATCTCGCCGATCTTTTCTGCACGGTGGCCGAGGGGGTGAAAGGGAAGAGGGCGAAGGAATGGCGCCTGGTGGACGAGGTCGTCCCGCGCAGCCGGTTCGACGAGTTCATCGCGAAGCGCGCCCAGGAGCTCGCCAAGTCCTCTCCCGCCCGCGCCTCGGAGGGGATCCCGCTCCATCCCCTGGCGCGCGAAATCGGCGAGGATCGAATCGCCTACGAGCACCTCCTTCTCGAGCTGGACCGCGAGGGGAGGCGGGCGACGCTCACCGTCCGCGGCCCCGCCGGGGATCTCCCCTCCGACGCGCGCTCCCTGCGGGCGCTCGGGTCGGCCTGGTGGCCGCTGGCGGCCTTCCGGCAGCTGGACGACGCCCTGTGCCACCTCCGGGTGAACGAGCCGGCGCTCGGCCTGGTTCTCCTCAAGACCGAGGGAGACTTGCAGCGGATGATCGCGCAAGACGAGATCATGTTCCGCCTGAAGGAGGACTGGTTCGTCGGCGAAGTCCTCCTCCTGATGGCCCGGACCCTCCGGCGTCTCGACCTGACGGCCCGATCGTTCTTCGCGCTGATCGAGCCGGGGTCGTGCTTCGCCGGCTCCCTGTTCGAGCTCGCCCTCGCCGCCGATCGCTCCTATATGCTCGACGATCCGAAGCGTCCCGGCGCCGTGGCCCTGACACCGGTGAACGGCGGCGCCTTCCCGATGTCCCACGGCCCGTCGCGCCTGCAGACGCGGTTCCTCGGAGAGCCGGAGCGCCTCGGCCCCCTCCTGCGGGAGTCGCGGAGCTACGCTCCCGAGGAGGCGCTGCAAGCCGGACTCGTCACCGTCGTGGCGGACGACATCGACTACGAAGAGGAAGTGCGGCTGGCGGTGGAGGAGCGCGGCAGCCTTTCCGCCGACGCCTTGACCGGGATGGAGGCGAACCTTCGATTCCCCGGGCTCGACAACTGCGACAGCAAGATATTCAGCCGGCTCTCGGCGTGGCAGAACTGGATCTTCCAGCGCCCGAACGCCGTCGGCGAGAAGGGGGCGCTCACGCTCTACGGCAAGCCCGGGCGGCCCAGCTTCGATCCCAGGAGGACGTGATGCACCTGCACGAGAAAATCCCCAACAACGTCAACCTTCACGAAGATCGCAAGCTCCTCCGCGCCCTGGAGAAGTGGCAGCCCAACTATATGAAGTGGTGGCAGGAGGCCGGTCCCGCCGGGTTCCAGGCCGACGACATCTACCTCCGCACGGCGGTGTCGGTCGGATCGGAGGGATGGGCCCATTTCGAATACGTCAAGATGCCCGACTACCGCTGGGGCATCTTCCTGGCGCTCCCGGGAAAGGATCGGCGGATCCCCTTCGGCGATTTTCTCGGAAATCCGGTGTGGCAGGAAGTGCCGGGGGAGTTCCGGAACTCGCTGCGTCGCATCATCGTGACCCAGGGCGACACGGAGCCGGCCAGCGTCGAGCAGCAGCGCCGGCTCAGCAGCTCCGCGCCGAGCATGTACGATTGCCGGAACCTCTTCCAGGTCAACGTGGAGGAGGGCCGGCACCTGTGGGCCATGGTGTACCTCCTGCACGCCCATTTCGGGCGGGACGGGCGCGAGGAGGCCGAGGAGCTCCTGGAGCGACGCTCCGGCGACTTCGACAAGCCGCGGATCCTCACCACCTTCAACGAGCCGATCGACGACTGGCTCTCCTTTTTCATGTTCACCATGTTCACCGACCGCGACGGCAAGTACCAGCTCCTCGCCCTGGCCGAAAGCGGCTTCGATCCGCTGTCCCGCACGACGCGCTTCATGCTCACCGAAGAGGCCCATCACATGTTCGTCGGGGAGACGGGGATCGGCCGGGTGGTCCGCCGCGCCTGCGAGCTGATGAAGCAGGATCCGAACGAGGACGCGCGGGCGCAGGGGGGGATCGATCTGCCGATGCTCCAGAAGTACATCAACTTCTGGTATTCGGCGAGCCTCGACCTCTTCGGCGGCGAGATCTCCTCGAACGCGGCCGACTATTTCGCCTCGGGCCTCAAGGGCCGGGCCAAGGAGGAGCGTTACGACGACCACGTCGCTCTGTCGGGCCATTACGATCTGGAGATCCTGGAGGAGGGCGCGCTGGGCCACAAGCTCGTGCCGATGCGCAATGCCATGAACGAGGTGGTCCGGGACGCTTACGTGGAGGACAACCAGCGCGGCGTGGATCGCTGGAACCGGATCATCCGGGAAGCGGGGATCGATTTCACCCTGCGGCTGCCCAGCCGCCGCTTCAACCGCAAGATGGGGATCTACGCCGGACACGACTTCGATCCGGAGGGCAAGCCGATCACCGACGTGGAGTTTAATGCCCGCCGGTTCGAATGGCTGCCGACCGAAAGCGACCGCACCCACGTCCGCAACCTGATGCAGCCGGTGCTGGAGCGCGGCAAGATGGCTCATTGGATCGCGCCGCCCGCCGCGGGGATCAACGGAAAACCGGTTGATTTCGAGTACATCCGCAAAGCCTGACGGCGGCACCGTGCCGCCCGCGGAGGCCGCATGACCAGCCGGCGCCGCCCGCCGCGGCGGATCCCGAAGTCGCGAGCTATCGTCCCGCTCGCCCTCCTCGCCGGACTCCTCGCGGCCGGCGCGGCCGCCTCCCCTTCCGCCCGGGTCCTGGTCGTCTGCTCGCCGGGCTCCCCCGGCACCACCGGCGACGCCCAGCCGACGATGGACGCTTTCGCCCGGGCCGCTTCCCGGATCTCCGGCCTGCAGGAGGGATCCCTCGAGGCGGTCTATCACGAGACCGCCGAGGGAGGCTTCGAGCGACTCTCCCAGCCCGACGCCGCGTTCGCGCTCGTTCCGCCCGCTTTCCTGGCGCGCTTCGGGGAGGAGCTGAAGCTCGAGCCGCGGCTCGAGGCCGTCTCCGAGACGGGCCAGCCGGAAGTCTGGAGCCTCGTCGCGCACAAGGGACGCCTCGATTCGCCCGCCGCCCTGGCGGGTTGGGAGGTGACCGGCGCGCCGGGGTTCGCCCCCGAGTTCGTGCGCGCCGTCCTGTTCAAGGGATGGGGGACGCTGCCGGGCCAGGCGCGGATCACGTTCACCTCGCGCGTGCTTTCCGCCCTGCGCCGCGCCGCCGTCGGCGAGCCGGTGGCCGTTCTCCTCGACACGGCTGGAACCGCCTCGCTGGCCACGCTCCCCTTCCGGGACGATCTGGTGATCGCCGCCCGCTCCGCTCCACTGCCTCCGGCAATCCTGTGCACCGTCGGAAAGCATCCGTCCCCGGCGCCAGCCGACGCGCTCGTCAAGGGGCTGGCGCGCCTGGGCGAGAGCCGCGAGGGCTCGGAGGTCCTCAAGTCGCTCCGGCTGTCGCGCTTTGCTCCCGTGAAGCGCGAGTTGATGCCGGGGCGCCTCGACCTGCCGGACAAGAACAAGAAGAAGGCGGCGGCGAAGCCTTGATCTCCGGATGGAGAGCCTTCGCGGTCCCGCTTCTCCTGGGGTGCGCCGTCCTCCTGTGCGATTGCGCGAGCGCCCTGAAGCCGCCCGGGACCCTGCCGGGAGCCGGCGGGCCCTCACCGTCGCCGGAGGAGACGCGAAGTCTCCTGGAGCGCGCCCGCGCCCTCGACGCCCGCCGCAATCTCGAGAGCGTCCGCGAGGCGGCAGCTCTCTTCCTCGCCGCCGCACGCAGCGGCGCTTCCCGGCTCGAGGCGCTGGAGGGCTCCGCGCGGTCGCAGATATGGCTGGCCGGCCACGAGCCCGACCCGGCGGGGCGCGAGAACGCCGCCACGGCCGCCGTGCGCTCGGCGCAATGGTGCCTCGAGCTCTCCCCCGAGAGCGCCGCGTGTCACTACTGGCTCGGCGCGGCGCTGGGAGTGCAGGCCCGCGAGAAGCGGAGCACGGCGCTCGACGCCCTCCCGCGGATCGAGCAAGCGTTCCTTGCCGCCGCCGGCAAGGATCCGGGCCTGGAGGAAGCCGGACCCGATCGCGCCCTGGCGCTCCTCTACCTCCGGGCCCCTGCCTGGCCCTCCGGACCGGGCGATCCGGAGCGGGGCCTGGACCGGGCCCACCGGGCCGCCGCCCTCCGGCCCGGATATCCTCCGAATCATCTCGTCCTGGCGGAAGCCCTGTCCAAGGCAGGGGACGCGAAAGGCGCCCGGGAGGAATACGCGAAGGCGGCGGAGCTGGCCGGGAGGGCCGCGGGGGATCCCGACGCGCCGGAATGGATCGAAGAAGCGGAGAAGGGGCTCTACGCGCTGCGCGGCGGCCGGTGACCCGCCCGGGCGCGCCCGGCGCGACGTTCGGGCGATGGGTTGATCCCGGAGGGCCAGTCATGGTAGGAATCAGCGGAAACTCGCAGCAAGCCGGTGCTTTCGGCCCCATGGAGGAATCGCCATGCCCCCTCTCGCCCCCTACAACCTGAAGGCTTGGATCGAGGAGAACCGCCATCTGCTCAAGCCGCCGGTCGGAAACAAGATGGTTTGGCGGGATTCCGAGATCCAGGTGATGATCGTCGGCGGCCCGAACCGCCGCAAGGACTACCACGTCGACCCCGGCGAGGAATTCTTCTACCAGATCGAAGGCGACATGACGCTCCGGATCATTGAAGACGGCGCGCCCAAGGACATCGTGATCCATCAGGGCGACATCTTTCTTCTGCCCCCTTACGTCCCCCACTCGCCCCAGCGCGGCGCGAACACCGTCGGCATGGTCATCGAGCGCCATCGTGCCGAAGGAGAGAAGGACTCGCTGCGATGGTATTGCGAGGAATGCGGCGAGATCCTCTACGACTCCTCCTTCCAGCTGGTGGACCTCGGGACGCAGCTCAAGCCGGTCATCGAGAGCTTCTGGGCCGACGAGAAGCTCCGGACCTGCCGCAAGTGCGGGACGATCATGATGCCGCCGGCCCCGGCCTGACGGCCGGAACGGACCGGACCCGGTGAAGGAACTTCCGCCGAAGATCGATCTTCACACCCACATCCTGCCGGCGAGTCTTCCGGACTTCGCGGCCCGCTACGGCTATTCGGGCTTCGCGCGCCTGGAGCGGCTGGATGCGGGCCGTGCCCGGATGATGATCGGCGATCGCTGCTTCCGGGAGATCGGCCGGAACGCCTGGGATCCCGCCGAGCGCCTCGCCGATTGCGACGCCCACGGGGTGGCGGTGCAGGTCCTTTCCACCGTGCCGGTGATGTTCTCCTACTGGGCCAAGGCGGAGGACGCCCGGGACGTCAGCCGCTTGTTGAACGATCACATCGCCTCGGTCGTGGCCGCACACCCGCGCCGCTTTGCCGGCCTCGGCACCGTCCCGCTGCAGTCGCCCGATCTCGCCGCCGAGGAGATGGAGCGGTGCGTGCGCGACCTGGGGCTGTGCGGGGTGGAGATCGGCAGCCACGTCAACGACTGGAATCTGGATCAGCCCGAGCTGTTTCCGTTCTTCCGCCGGGCGGAGGAGCTCGGCGCTGCGATCTTCGTCCACCCCTGGGACATGATGGGGAAGGAGCGGATGCCTCGCTACTGGCTTCCCTGGCTGGTCGGGATGCCGGCGGAGGTTTCGCTCGCCATCTGCTCGATGATCTTCGGCGGCGTCCTGGAGCGCCTGCCGAAGCTGCGGATCGCGTTCGCGCACGGGGGCGGAGCTTTCCCCGGAACGCTGGGCCGGATCGAGCGAGGCTTCGCCGCCCGTCCCGATCTCTGCGCCGTGGACAACCCCGTTCCTCCGCGCGCCTATCTCGGCCGGTTCTATCTCGATTCGCTGGTTCACGACCCCGTCGCGCTGAAGGTCATCCTGGATCTCGCGGGATGCGACAAGGTGGCGCTCGGGAGCGACTATCCCTTCCCGCTGGGGGAGCCGGTGCCCGGCACGACGATCGAGGCGGTGGAAGGAATCACTCCCGGGATGATCGATCGCCTCTTTCGGGGCACGGCGCTCGAGTTCCTCGGCCTGAATCACGATCGATTTTTCTCCTGACGGAGACTTCGCCCATGCCCAGCCCTCGCGGGGACGCCTCAACCCAGCCTCTTTTCTCCGAGGCGCACGCCAAGGATCTCGACGCCCGAGATCCCCTCGCCTCCTTCCGGGCGCGCTTCCACGTGCCGCCGGGCCCCGGCGGCGAGCCGCTCATCTATTTCAGCGGCAACTCCCTCGGCCTGCAGCCTCGATCGGCACCGGAGAGGGTGGCGAGGGAGATGGAAGCATGGGCCCGGATGGGGGGCGCCGCGCACTTCAAGGAGGAGGATCCCTGGTACCGCTATCACGAGTCCCTGGCGGCTCCGCTGGCGCGGCTGGCGGGGGCGTTGCCTTCGGAAGTGGTCGCCATGAACTCGCTGACGGTGAACCTGCATCTGATGATGGCCACCTTCTACCGTCCTCGCCCCGGGCGCGCCGCCGTGGTCATGGAGGATCGCGCTTTTCCCTCGGACGCCTACGCCGTCCAGACGCATCTTCGGAGCCGCGGCATCGATCCCGACGAGGAGATCCTGATCGTCCGGCCGGCGGGCGGACGGCCCTGCCCGAGCACCGAGGATTTCGAGGCGCTGCTGGAGCGGGAGCAAGGGAGGATCGCCTTGGTTCTCCTGGGGGGCGTTAACTACGCGACGGGTCAGGCCTTCGATCTCGGGCGGATCGCCGCGGCGGCGAAGCGCCTCCGCCTCACCCTGGGGGTCGATCTGGCGCATGCCATCGGCAACGTCCCGCTGCAACTGCACGATTGGGGAATCGATTTCGCCGTCTGGTGCTCCTACAAGTATCTCAACGGAGGCCCCGGCGCCGCCGGCGGCTGCTTCGTCCACGCCGCGCACGCGGGCGATCTCTCGCTGCCCCGGCTGGGGGGATGGTGGGGGAACGATCCGGCGACGCGTTTCGAGATGCGGCCCGACTTCGTCCCCCGTCCGGGAGCGGACGGCTGGCAGCTCAGCAATCCTCCCGTCCTGGCGCTGGCTCCGCTGAAAGCCTCGCTGGAGATTTTCGAGGAGGCCGGCATGGACGCGCTGCGGGCCAAGTCGGTCTCCCTGACCTCCTGCCTCGAGGCCTCGCTCGCTTCCCTGGGAGGGGCCTGCGAGCTGATCACGCCGCGCGATCCCGCCGCGCGCGGGTGCCAGCTCTCGCTGCGCTTCGCGAGCCGGGCCCGCGCGGTGCACCAGGCGCTCGCCGAGCGCGGCATCGTCGCCGACTTCCGCGAGCCCGACCTGATCCGCGTGGCTCCCGTCCCCCTCTACAACCGGTTCGAAGAGGTCCTGCGCTTCAGCCGGATTCTGGCCGGGATCGTCGGCCCCTCCGCTCCCGAGGCTTGAGGAAGATCGGGATGGCGGCGTCCTCGGCGAGATTCAGCATCGTGGGGGGAGGGCTCGGCGGGGCGCTGATGGCGATCTACCTCGCGCGGGCGGGCCACGAGGTGGAAATTTTCGAGCGCCGGGGAGATCCCCGCAAGGAAAAGGGAGCGGAGGGGCGGTCCATCAATCTCGCGATCTCCACGCGTGGCCTGCACGCGCTGGAAAGAGCGGGTCTGGCCGCCGGGGTCCTGAAGGCTTCGGTGCCCCTGCGCGGCCGGATGGTCCATTCGCCCCAGGGCGAGACCCGCCTGCAGCCCTACGGCATCCGGGAGGACGACGTGATCCGCTCCGTATCGCGCGGCGGGCTGAACGTCCTGCTCCTCGACGCCGCCGAGAGCCATGCCAACGTCCGGATTCATTTCGGGAAGCGCTGCACCGGCGTCGATCTGGGCGCCGGAACCGCCTTCTTCGCCGACGTGGAGAGCAGCGAGACCTGCCGCTCGGAGGGAGACCTGCTGGTGGGCGCCGACGGGGCCTTCTCGGCGGTCCGGCTCCAGATGCAGCGGATCGAGGGATTCAACTACCGCCAGGATTTTCTGGAGCACGGCTACAAGGAGCTGTCGATGCCGGCGACGCCAGGCGGCGGATTCGCCATGGAGAAGAACGCCTTGCACATCTGGCCCCGGGGCGGCTACATGATGATCGCCCTGCCGAACGTCGACGGCTCCTTCACCTGCACTTGCTTCTGGCCTCTTCGAGGAGAGAACAGCTTCGCCGCCCTCACGACCCGCTCGGAAATCCTCCGCTTCTTCGAAGAACGGTTTCCGGACGCCGTCCCGCGCATGCCCACACTCGCGGAGGACTACGTCGAGAACCCGACCAGCACGCTCGTGACGATCCGCTGCTCGCCGTGGCACCACGGTGGCCGGATGGTGCTGCTGGGCGACGCCTGCCACGCCGTGGTCCCCTTCTACGGCCAGGGAGCGAACGCCGCGTTCGAGGATTGCGTCGTCCTGGACGAATGCCTGGCGCGCCACGCGCCGCGGTGGGATCGGGCGTTCGAGGAGTTCCAGCGTCTTCGCAAGGAGCACACCGACGCCCTGGCCGACCTGTCGCTGGCCAACTTCGTGGAGATGCGGGACAAGACCGCCTCCCGCCTGTTCCAGTTCGAGAAGCGCCTCGAAAAAGGACTGCACCGCCTCTTTCCCGCCTGGTTCGTTCCGCTCTACACGATGGTCACGTTCAGTCGGACTCCCTACGCGCAGGCGGTCCGGCGCGCCCGCCGCCAATGGATCGCCCTGGCCTGGGCGCTCGGCCTGGTCCTCGCCTTCGCGCTCCTTGTCCTCGGAGGTTTCCAATGGATCTGAGCTACGCCTCCTACCTCAAGCTTCCCGAGCTGCTCCGGCTGCAGGAGCCGCGCTCCCGGCCGGAAGAGCACGACGAGATGCTGTTCATCGTCATCCACCAGGTCTACGAGCTGTGGTTCAAGCTCCTGCTGCACGAGCTGGAGAAGATCAAAGCCGACTTCTCCGCGAACCATCTGTTCGAGGCGATCGCCGGGTTCAAGAGGATCCGGACGGTGATGAAGACGCTGGTCGGCCAGCTCGACATCCTGGAGACCATGACCCCGCTGTCGTTCTCGGGATTCCGCGATCGCCTGGAGACCGCCTCCGGCTTCCAGTCGGCGCAATACCGCGAGATCGAGTTCGTGCTCGGGATGAAGCGCCCGGAGATCCTGGGTTCCCAGCGCCCCGGCTCCCCGGAGCGCGCGGCGCTCGAGCGGCGTCTCGCGGAGCGCACGGTCCTCGATCACTTCTACGACTTCCTGGAGAAGCGCGGCGCCTCGATCCCGGCGGAGCTGCGCGACCGGGACGTGGCGCTCCCCTCCGTCCCCGACGCCAGGGTCCAGGACGAGATCTATCGCCTCTACACCACGCAGCCCGAGGTCGCCATCCTGATCGAGCTGATGACCGACTTCGACGAGGGGCAGCAGGAATGGCGCTATCGCCACGTGAAGCTCACCGAGCGCACCATCGGGAACAAGATCGGCACCGGGGGGACCTCCGGGGTCGAGTTCCTCAAGGGGACGCTCTTCAAGTCCTATTTTCCGGATCTCTGGGCCATCCGGCACCGGTTCTGACGCCATGATCTACGACATCAGCCCCGTCGTCTCGCCGCGGCTCCAGGTCTGGCCGGGAGACACGCCGCCCGCCCGCGAAGTGCTGCTCGACATGAACCACGGGGACAACCTCACCCTGTCGACGCTGCGCGCCACCGTCCACCTCGGCGCCCATGCCGACGCTCCCAGCCATTACGCCGCCCAGGGGGCGGCGATCGAGTCGCGCCCGCTCGATGTCTATCTGGGTCCCTGTCAGGTCGTGGCGCTGAGCGTCCCGTTCGCCACGCGCATCCTCCCCGCAATGCTCGCGGCCCCGATCCGGGTGGAGCGCGTCCTGTTCGCCACGGGCACCTTCCCCGATCCGGAGCGCTTCAACGACGATTTCGCGGCGCTCTCCCCCGAGCTCGTCGATCACCTCCACGAGCAGGGCGTCCGGCTGGTCGGGATCGACACGCCGAGCGTCGACCTCTTCCACTCGAAGGACCTCCCCTCCCATCGGGCCTGCCTGCACCACGACCTGGCAATCCTCGAGGGGCTCGTTCTGACGGGCGTCCCCGCGGGACTCTACGAGCTCATCGCCCTGCCGCTGCGGCTCGAGGGCTTCGACGCCAGTCCGGTCCGCGCCGTGCTGCGCGACCGGCAATCATGAGCGGTTTCGCCTCCGCCGGCTCCCGGTGCGCGAGTCTTGCTTACTGCGAGCGACCGGCGATTTCATGAGCCTCGACATGTACCTCCTGGTGATCGGAGCCGTTGGGATCGTTGCGGCATCGAGGATTCGTGTCGAGCGCGATGACGGATCGGCGCTCGGTATCGTTCGTCGCGGGATGAGATGGTGGGGCTTCGTGGGAGGGACCGGGACGCTCCTGGTGGCGTTAACCGATCTCATCCGTGCCAAAGCGCTCCAATAGACTCCTCGGAGATTCGGCGATGGAACCGGCGGTTCGATGGGACGCGGCCCAGTACGAGCGTTTCGCGCGCGAGCGCTCCCGGCCCTTCCTCGACCTCCTGGCGCGGGTCGGGGAGATCGAGCCGCGGCGGATCGCCGATCTCGGATGCGGGACCGGCGAGCTGACGCGGCTCCTGCTGCGGCGCTGGCCGCGCGCCACCGTCTGGGGCGTCGATAGCTCCCTGGAGATGCTGGAGCGCGCCCGGCGCTCCCCCGCCAGTCCGAACCTGCGATTCGTCCGCCGCGATCTCCGGCGCTGGCGCCCGACGCGGCCCCTCGATCTGATCGTCAGCAACGCCGTGCTTCAATGGCTGCCCTCTCACGGCCGCGTCCTGGAGTCGCTCGCCGAGCTTCTCGGCGCCAAGGGGACGATGGCGGTGCAGATCCCGAACAACCGCCGCGCGCCGGCGTCGCGGGCCGTCGAGGATCTCCTCGCCGAGCCGCGGTGGAGAACGAGTCTCGCCCGGGCCGCGGCCCTGCCCGCCGTCGAGGCTCCGCGCTTCTACGCCGAGCGCCTCGGGGCGCTCGGATTCCAGGTCGATCTGTGGGAGACCACCTACCACCATCGCCTCGCGGCCGCCGCCGAGATCGTGGAATGGCTGCGGGGAACGACGCTCCGCCCGATCCTCACCGCCTTCCCGGCAGCGCAGGCCGCCGCGTTCCTCGCCGCGCTGAAGCGCCGCCTCCGGACCGCCTATCCGGCCGACGCCCGCGGCGTGGTCTTTCCGTTCCAAAGGATTTTCTTCGTGGCGACGCGCCGCGGCCGGACGGGCCTCAGGGGGTCGCGCCGAGACCCAGCTCCCTGAGCTTCTCCGCGAGGAGCCGGGCCACCCAGGCATGCGCCCGGGCGTCGGGATGGTACTCGCCCGGGATGTGGTAGGAGTCCCAGTCTGCCGGCGCTCCCGATCCGGTGTCCACGACGTTGACACGAAGCCCCGGGAAGAAGGCGCGCGCCACTGCCCCCGGCGGCAGCGCATGGCGGTTCGTCCAGAGGACCAGCACGAACGCGGCACCGCTCGCCTCCACCTCGTCTCGCATCTGCCGGACCAGCGCCCGCGTCAGAGGAACGCTGGGCGAAGGGCCCCATTTCGTCCAGGCCAGCCGGAGCGCCTGGCCGACGCGCAGCTCGCGCCGGTCGTCGTAGCGGCGGGGCCTCTCCACTTCCACGAGCGAGCCGCCGCACAGCGCGAAGCGCGGCTTGGTTCCGAGGAACTTCGCCCCGGGGAACAACAGCCTCCGGTCGGCGTTGTCGTTGCGCTTCACGTGATCGAGCAGGAAGGTGTAGACCACGGCCTTGGTGTTGAAGTCGCGCAGATGGCGCCTGAGCAGCAGCAGCGACTGGTCGGTCCCGTATCCCTGGACGCCGAGGTTCACGACCTGGAGGGAAGCTCCGGCCTGCTTCTCGAACTGGCCGGCGAAGCTCTCCTCGTAGGTCACGCCATGGCCGAAGGTGTAGGAATCGCCCACGAAGATCACGGTGGGAGTCTGCCGATCGAATCGCTTCCCGGGCTCTCCGACGCGGGCGCCGAGATCGTTGAAGTGCATCGGGATGGGCCGCCCGTGGGAGCCGAACCGCTGCGTGACCGTCCGGTCGGGAATGTAGGACCAGCCCAAATCGGGATCGAAGCGCGCCAGGGTCAGCTCGGAGGGGGTCCAGCGGGTGCGGAACGGGTAGCCGGTGATCCGCAACACCGCTTCGGAGAGAGCGAGCGCCAGCGATACCGACACCGCCAGGAGCAGGAGCTTGAGACGAAGCTCGCGGCGCGTGGGAAACAGGCGGAGCCAGGCGCGCCGGGGCAGGTCCGGCCTGAGGAGGAAGAGGATCCCCGCGCCGCCGATCAGGATCTCCAGGACAAGCAGCGCCGGGGCGATGTTGCCGAGCTGCCACTCCAGGGGCACAAGCCGCCGCACGAAGCCCGGCCACAGCGCGGCCGCCGCCGCGATCAGCCCGGCGCCGGGTAGCGAGCCCGGCGCCCAAAGGGACCGGTGGCGCGATCTCCCCGGCCCGGCCGGGGCGCTGGCGGGAACGGTCATCGCGCCGGATCGCCGATCGTGGCGATCACTTTCAGCTCCACGGCGATCGGAGTGGGAAGCGCGCCGACCTCGACGGTGGTGCGCGCCGGCTGGACGCCGGAGAAATACTCGGCGTAGAGTCGGTTGAAGACCGGAAAGTCCTCCTTCATGCGCGTCAGGAAGACGGTGACGTCGATCATGTTCTCCCAGGACGAGCCGGCATCCTCCAGGACGGCGCGGACGTTCTCGAACACCGAGCGGCACTGGATCTCGATGTCGTAGGCGACCACCTTCCCCTGCGCGTCGAGCGTGACGCCCGGGATCTCCTGGGAGCCCCGCCTCCGCGGGCCGATGCCGGAGAGAAAGAGGAGGTTGCCGGCCCGCCGGGCGTGCGGATAGGCTCCCACCGGCTCCGGCGCCCGGCGGCTGATCACCCGGTCCTTTCCCGCTTCCCTCGCGCTCATGGGGCCTCCGCCGCGGCCGGCCGGAAGCTGACGCAGACGTTCTTCGGCTCGGTGAAGAAGCGCAGCGCCTCCTCGCCTCCCTCGCGGCCGACGCCGCTGCTCTTCATCCCCCCGAACGGGACGCGCAGATCGCGGATCATCCAGCAGTTGATCCACACCGTGCCCGACTGGATGCGCTCCGCCAACCGGTGGGCGCGCGCCAGATCCTTCGTCCAGATCGAGGCGGCGAGCCCGTAGGAGGTGGAGTTGGCGTAAGTGACCACTTCGTCCTCGTCCTCGAAGGGGGTGACCGTCACGACCGGCCCGAAGATCTCCTCCTGGTTCACGCGGCTGCCGACGCCGAGCCCGGCGATCACCGTCGGCTCCATGAAGAACCCGCCCCGGCAGCGCTCCGGCAGGCGCGCCGGCGGGGCTCCGCCGCAGAGGATCCGCCCTCCCTCGCTCCGGGCCAGGTCGATGTAGGCGCTCACTTTGTCGAGCTGCGCGCGCGACACCAGGGCCCCCTGGTCGCTCGACGCGTCGAACGGATCGCCCACCTTCAGGGCCTTGGCGGCCGCGACGAAGCGCTCGACGAACGGCTCGAAGGCGCTGCTCTCCACGAAGATTCGCGAGCCGCTCAGGCAGATCTGCCCCTGGTTGGTGAAGGAGGACTGGAGGCTCGTCGCCAGGGCCTCCGGAAGCGGCGCGTCGGCGAACAGGATGTTGGGGTTCTTGCCGCCGAGCTCCAGCGCGATCTTCTTGAAGAGCGGCCCGGCGGCGGCGGCGATGTCGGCCCCCGTCCGCGTTCCGCCCGTGAAGGAGAGGGTGCCCACTCCCGGATGCCGGACGAGCGCCGCGCCCGCCTTGGCGCCCGCGCCGTGGACGATGTTCAGGACCCCGGCGGGCAGCCCGGCCTCGACGCAGATTTCCGACAGGAGCGCCGCCGTCATGGGGGTGATTTCGGAGGGCTTCGCGACCACGGTGTTGCCGGCGGCGAGAGCGGGCGCCACCTTCCAGGTCAGGAGATAGAGCGGGAGGTTCCAGGGAGAGATCACCCCCGCCACGCCGCGGGGCCGGCGCAGGGTGTAATTCAGCGCTTGATGATCGGTGGCATGGGATTCGGAGTGGAAGTGAAGGATGGCGGTGGCGAAGAACCTCAAGTTGGCCGAGGAGCGCGGAATGTCGAGGCTTTGCGCCAGCGCCAGGGGCTTGCCCGTGTCGACGCATTCGCTCCTGGCGAGCGCCTCCCGCTTCGCGTCGATGAGATCGGCGATGCGCAGGAGAATCCGGGAGCGCTCCGACGCCGTCGCGCGGGACCAGGAGGGAAACGCCTGCGCCGCGGCCGCGACCGCCCGCTCGACGTCCGGCGCGTCGCTGTCGGGGACCTCGGAGTAGACCGATCCAGTGGCCGGGTCGACGTTCGGCAGCCAGGAGCCTGAAACCGGCGGCACCTGCTTCCCGCCGATGTAGTTGAGCAGGCGCGGCAGGCTCATAGCGCCGTGGTCCTCCCGCCGTCGACCGCCAGGCTGATTCCGTTGACGTAGCCCGAGGCCGGAAGCGCCAAGAAGCCGGCCGCCGCGGCGATCTCCTCCGCTTCGCCGAAGCGTCCGGCCGGAATGTCGCGTTTCATCTCCTCTTCGATCTCCTTCTCGCCGCGCCCGGAGGCCCGCGCGCGATCCCGGATGATCTGCAGAAGGCGGTCGGTGCGGGTCGCCCCGGGGAGCACGTTGTTCACGGTGATCCCGAAAGGAGCGAGCTCCGCGGAAAGCGTCTTGGCCCAGGAGGCGACCGCGGCGCGGACGGTGTTCGAGACCCCGAGCCCCGGAATCGGTTGCTTGATCGAGGTGGAGACGATGTTGATGATGCGTCCGTATCCCGCCTGCTTCATCCCGGGCACGAGGAGCTTCGCCAGCACGTGATTGCAGATCAGGTGGCGGCGGAAGGCCTTGAGGAACGACTCGGGCTCCGCGTCCAGGAGCGGCCCTCCGGGCGGCCCGCCGCTGTTGTTCAAGAGGATGTGGAAGCCGGCCCCCGCGGCGAGGCTCTCCGACACGACCCGCTGCACGGCCGCGACATCGTCGAAATCGGCGCGCAGAGCGTCATGAGCCGGGCCGCCGCGCCCGCTCTCCGCGCCGATCTCCTCGACCGCCTCGCGGAGTCCCTCGTCGCTGCGCGCCATCACGGTGACCCGGGCGCCGAGCCTGGCGAACTCCCGCGCGCAGGCGCGGCCGATCCCGCGCGTCGCCCCGCAGACGAGCGCCGATTTTCCCTGAAGTGCCCGCCGTTCCTCGCTCACCGCCATGGTCCGAAGAGTATCCTCACCCTTCCGTGCGCGTCAAGGGGAAGGGAGCGGCGCCGGCGCCGGAACAATTCCTTGACAGAGATCGGGCCGCATGGTGTCATCCTGCCATCGACTTCACGAACCACCGGCCGCCGCCGCGCGGGCGGGGCCCATTCACTCAAGGAGGAGCATCATGACCAAAGCGTCCAATCCGGTTCCTCGAGGTCATCACACCGCCACCCCCGGGCTGACGGTCAAGGACGGCAATCGAGCCATCGAGTTCTACAAGAAGGCCTTCGGCGCGGAAGAGGTGACCCGGATGAACGGCCCCGACGGGAAGGGGGTCATGCACGCCGCGCTCAAGATCGGCGATTCGATGCTGTTCCTGAACGACGAGCTCCCGGGAACGAACGTCCGATCGCCCGAGACGCTGAAGGGGACGACGCAGAGCATCTACCTCTACGTCCAGGACGTCGACTCGGCGTTCAACCGCGCCGTCAGCGCCGGAGCGCGGGTGCTCATGCCGGTCACCGACATGTTCTGGGGCGATCGGTTCGGGAAGCTGACCGACCCGTTCGGGCACGAATGGGGGCTCGCCACGCACGTGGAGGACCTGACGGAGGACGAGGTGCGGCAGCGCTCGAAGAGCTTCATGGAGCAGATGGCGAAGCGGTCCGCGGAGCAGTCGGGGAAGCCCTAGATGGACGGCGCGGAAACATCTCGGAGGAGGGCCGCGGCGGCGGGCGCGGCCGCCAGCCTCCTCGGCGGCCTTCTCCTTCTGTCGGCCCTCCTCCGAGCCACGCCGGCGGCTCCGCCGAAGGCGCCGGCCCGCCCCTCCCCGAGCCTGGTGCTGATCACGCTGGACACCGCGCGCGCCGATCACTTGCACTGCTACGGCTATCCCCTGCCGACCACGCCGGCGATCGACCGGCTCGCGGCGAGCGGAGCCCTCTTCCTCCAGGCGATCTCCCAGGCGGTGAACACCAACCCATCCCATGCCTCGCTGCTGACGGGCCTGTATCCGGCGGCGCACGGGAACCGTTTCAACGCCACACCTCTCGATCCGCAGCTCGAGACCCTGACCACGATCCTCGCGAGGGCCGGCTACCGCACTGCGGCGTTCGTCTCCGGCTACACGATGATCGCCAGCCAGAGCGGCTTCAACCGCGGCTTCGAGATCTACGACGATGGCTTCACCGGCCAGGATCGGCCCGCCGGAGCGACGGTCGACAAGGCCGTGGCCTGGCTCAAGTCGCTGCCCTCCGGAACGCCCTACTATCTCTTCGTCCACCTCTTCGATCCCCACGGCCGGTACGACCCGCCCGCCGGATTCGCGGAGAAGTTCCGGAAAGGGAGATACGACCCTCTTCCCGAGGAGGCCGCGATCCCCGATTACCAGCGCCTCGAGATCGCCGGCGCCGTGAGCCGCGATCCGCTCGAATACATCTCCCGGTACGACGGCGAGATTCTCTACGCCGACTCTCAGATCGACCGAATCCTCAAGCAAATCGGCGACGAGACGATCGTCGCCTTCACGGCCGACCACGGGGAGACGCTGGTCGATCGCGATTATTACTTCAGCCACGGCGCGCGGCTCAACGAGGAGGCGATCCGGGTGCCGCTGATCCTGCGGTTCCCGGCGAAAGGGCTGCGGGGCAAGCGCCTGACCGGCATCGTCCAGCTGGTGGACGTCCTCCCGACGCTGCTCGACTATCTCGGCCAGCCGCCGCCTCCGCGGCTGGCGGGAAGGAACCTCCTCCCCTTCCTCCGGGCGGGCGTCATCCCGCCCGGCGGATCGGCGCTCAGCGAAGCGCGGGCCGCGCCGATGCGCCTCGGAGGGGTCGACGTCAAGTTCCCGCTGCACAGCACGATCCTCTCGGCCCGCGGCGACCGCTACAAACTGATCAGCTATCCCACGCGCCCGCAGCCGACGCTGGAGCTCTTCGATCTGGAGAAGGATCCGTCGGAGCGTCACAACGTGGTCTCCTCCGATGCGGCGCGCGCCTCCTCGCTGTATCAGGCGCTCGATCTGTACCGCGTCAGCGGCCGGCCGCCGGAGCCTCCCGACCTGGACGAAGAGGCCAAGAAGAAGCTCCGCTCTCTGGGATATCTGAACTGACGCCAGACTCCGCTTGACGCGCCCGCTCCTTCATCGAATATTCATTGGGATCCTCACAGCGATTTGCGCGCCAGCGCCGTGTTCCGCGGAGGGACGGGTGTCGATCGAGAACATTTTCGTACCGCCGAAAGGGCGGCGCGTCGTCCTGTTGACGGCTCTCCTGCCGATCCTGGTCGCCGCGGGAGGCCCCGGCGGGGCGCCTCTCCCGACCCGGGAGAAGCCGGCGCGCGTGGGGAACTACGACATCCGGATCCAGGGCGTCGCGGAGCTGGAGAACCTGATGCGCGACGGGCTCGGGCGCGAGCCGGATCGGGTCGCCCGGACCGCCCGCGACAAGAGGCGCTCGATGGAGGAGGCCCTCCGCTCCCTCCGTCTCGACTCGCCCGGCGCCGGAGTCGAATTCTCCTCCGCGACCGGAGGCCCGGAAGTGGTCCGCGCCGGCGCCGCGCCGCTCGCCCCGCGGCGGGCGGGCCAGACTCTCGCCGAGTCGGCGGTGGAGTTCCTCCGCGCCCATGCCGCGGTCTACGGACTCAGCGAGCCGGAGGCGGCTCGTCTGGAGGTTCTGGGAGAGAGCGCCGCGCGCGCCGGGGTCGTGGGCATGGTGCGCCTTCGCCAAGTCGCCGGCGGGCTGCGCGTCTTCCAAAGCGAGACGAGAGTTCTGTTCGACTCCCGCGGAGCGCTCGTCCGCACGGTGGGGCGGCTCGTGCCGGGGATCGCCGACTTCTCCGCTCCGCGCCCGGCGCTGTCGGCCGCCGCCTCGTGGAGCCTCGCCCGGACGAGCCTCGGAGCCGCGGCGGGAGAGGGCGGCGCGACGCTTCGCCGCTCCGAGCTTCTCTACTTTCCTCTCGCCCCCGGCGTTCTGATCCCGGCGTGGTCCCACGTGGCGGCGATGCCCGACGCCGATTGGTACGTGCTGGTCGACGCGCTGCGCGGCACGCTCCTCTACCGCAAGAACATCCGCTGCACGCTGTCCTCCCAGGAGGCCCGCTTCAGCGTCGCGACGCAGGCGGGAGGCGTCCCGGCCGACAGCCCTGCCCCGGCGTCTCCGAGCCCGGCCCTGCCGGGTCAGGGCACGCAGTTCCCGGCGATCCCGCGGAGCATCGAGTCGATGACCCTCCGGCGGGACCTGACGGCAAGCCCGGAAGGCTGGATTCCCGACGGCGGCGCGACCACCACCGGCAACAACGTCGACGCCTATCTCGATCGGAACGGGGACGATCTTCCCGACGCGCCCGCGCTGGACGCCGGCGGGCGGCCGCTGGGCAATCCCGACGCCGCGGGAAGGAACCGGGATTTTCTGGGAAGCTCGCCCCGCAGCTTCGCCTTCACTCCGCCGCCGCTGGCCGGCGATCCGAACGCCGGCGACGATCCCTCCACTCCCGGCTTCCAGCGCGGCGTCGTCACGCACCTCTTCTACCTTGCGAATTTCTTCCACGATCGTCTCCACCGGCTGGGGTTCGACGAAGCCTCGGGCAACTTCCAGTCCGACAATTTCGGCAGAGGCGGAACGGCGGGCGATCCGATCCTGGCGGAGGCGCAGCAAGGAGCGGACGCCGGCAGCGCCAACAACGCGAATTTCTCGGTGGGGCCGGACGGTCTCCCCGGGATCATGCGGATGTTCCTCTGGAGCTCTCCGGCGCCGCCGCGCGACGGCGCCCTGGACGCGGTCATCGCCTTCCATGAGCTGACGCACGGAGTCTCCAACCGGCTGATCGGCGACGCGGCCGGATTGAACTGGATCCCGGGGGCCGGCAGGGGAGAGGGATGGAGCGACTTCTACGCGCTCTCGCTGCTCAATGCCGCCCCGGGCGACGACCCGAGCGGGAAGTATCCCGCCGGCGCCTACGCCACCTACTCCCTGCTCGGGACTTTTTCGGACAATTACGTCGACGGAATCCGGCGCTTTCCGTACAGCACCGACAATGCCGTCAACCCCCTGACCTGGGCGGACGCGGACGACACGACCGCGTCGATGGCCGGCGGCTATCCGCCCAGCCCTCTCAATTTCGAGAGGAACGGAGCCGCCGAGGTCCACAACCTCGGGGAGATCTGGGCGCTGACGCTCTGGGAGGCCCGCAGCCGGGTGATCGCCGCCGAAGGAGGGGACGTCGCCGCCGGCAACGAGGCGATGCTGCGCATCGTGACCGGCGGACTGAAGATGACTCCCCTGGATCCGAGCTTCACGCAGGCGCGCGACGCGCTGCTCGACGCCGACTGCGCCGCCTTCGCCTGCGCCCATGAAGAGGCGCTTTGGGGAGGATTCGCCGACCGGGGCCTGGGCTATGGAGCCGAAGCCTCCCTCGGGATCGCCACCCACGTCGGAGTCCGAGAGTCGTTCGACCTTCCGAGCCTCGAGGCGGCGGGAATCGCAGTGGACGACGCCGCGGGCGACGGAAACGGCTTCGCCGATCCGGGCGAGGAGATCGCCTTGCGCATCGGCGTGCGGAATCCCTGGCGCGCCGCCTCGAAGGGCGCGGGGTCGGTTTCCGCCACGCTCAGCACGACGGCGCCCGGGGTGACGATCCTGGATGCCGATTCCGATTACGGCGCGATTCCTTCCGAGGAAACGGCCGGCGGCGATCCCTTCCGCCTGCGTCTCGGCTCCCTGCCGTGCGGCGGGGCCGTCCCGCTTCACCTCCAGATCTCCAGCTCTTTGGGGATCTCGGGCGCCGACCTGATCCTCCGGGTGGGCCGGCGCGACGGAAACGGCGCGACGATCACCTTCACCCGGACGATTCCCGGCGGCCTGAGAATTCCGGAGTACGATCCCCGCGGAGTCACCGACACGCTCCCGGTGGCCTCCGACCTCGAAATCGCCGACCTCGGCCTTCGCCTCGACAGCCTCACGCACACCGCCGTGGGAGATCTGACGGTGGAGCTGAAGGGTCCGAACGGATTCGGGGCGGACCTAGTGTATCGACCGGTCGGGTGCATCCCTCCGTTCGGCTGCTTTTTGGGAGGAAATGCCGGGAACAACTTCCTGAACACCCGCTTCGACGATTCCGCCTCGCAGGATCTGCTGGTCGCCGGCGAATCCGCCGCCCCCTTCTCCGGAAGCTGGCGGCCGGCCCTCAACTCGCCGGCGTGGGACTTCCCCGACGCCGCGGGACAGCTCGGCCATCTCGCCGGAATCGGAGCCGCCGGCAACTGGAAGGTGTTCGTGGCAGATCACGAGATCTTCGACACCGGCGCCTTGAACTCCTGGTCGCTCGTCGTCACCCCGGCCGCGTTCGCCTGCTGTGAGAGCTCCCCCGATCCCGAGGGAGATCAGCTCGGCTCGAGCTGCGACAATTGCCCCTCGGCGTTCAACCCCGCGCAGGAGGATCTGGACGGCGACGGCTCTGGGGACGCCTGCGACTGCGCCCCTTGGAACGGCGGCTCGTTCGCGGCGCCGGGAGAGGTCGCAAACCTCGCCCTGGCGGCCGACGGAGCTTCGCTGTCGTGGTCCTCGGCGGCGCCCGGCGCCGGCGCGGCGACGGTCCATGACGTGGTGCGCGGGAATCTCGGAGAGCTTCCCGTGGGCGGAGGATCGGAGATCTGCGTGGCGACGGGAGTCGCCGCCGGGACGGCTTCCGACCCTGACGATCCGCCGGCGGGCGGGGGGTTCTGGTATCTCGTCCGCGCCCGGAACAGCTGCGGGACCGGACCGTACGGCGCCGACAGTCATGGTTCTCCGCGGGAGACGGGCGGCTGCTTTTTCCCCCTGCAACCCGACTTGGCCGTCCTCACGGTCTCCGATCCACCGGCCATCGCCGCGAGCGGCTCCTCCTTCACGGCCACCGACACCACTACGAATCAGGGAGCCGCCGCGGCGGGCGCCTCGGCGAATCGCTATTACCTTTCCCTCGATCCGCAGCCCGACGCGTCCGATCCGCCGCTCGCCGGAGGCCGCAGCCTGCCGGCCCTAGCTCCCGGCGCGGTCTCCACCGCCGCCGCCGGGCTGACCGTCCCCGCGGCCATTCCGGGCGGGCTCTACTACCTGATCGCCTGCGCCGACGATCCCGACCTCGACGCGGAGAGCGACGAGACGAACAACTGCCGCGTCTCTTCCGGCAGGCTGCAGGTGCTGCAAGCCGATCTTGTCGAGACCTCCGTCGGCAATCCACCGGCGAGCGCCGCCCCGGGCGGCAGCTTCCTGATCAGCGATACCGCGGCCAATCAAGGGACCGCGGCCGCCGCCGGATCGGTCACACGGCACTATCTCTCGACCGACACGGTACGGGACGGGGGAGATCTCCTACTAGGAGGCAGCCGTGCGGTGGCGGCGCTGGCCGTCGGCGCCAGCTCCGCGGGCACGTCCAGCGTGACGGTGCCCGCGCCGACGCCCGCCGGGGCCTATTTCCTCCTGGCCTGCGCCGACGACCTCGCCGCCGTCGGGGAGAGCGACGAGGGGAACAACTGCCGCGCCTCCTCGGCGAAAATCCAGGTGACGCGGCCCGACCTGATCGAAGCATCGGTGAGCGACCCTCCGGCCGCCGCGGGCGCCGGCAGCGCGTTCCCGATCACCGACACAGTCCAGAACCAGGGAAACGGATCGGCGGGAGGCTCGGCGGTCCGGTTTTACCTCTCCCTCGACCTGCAGCGCGATCCGTCGGACGTCCTGCTGACGGGATCGCGCGGCGTCGGGACGCTGGCCGCCGGGGCGTCTTCCACCGGAACGGTCGGGGTCTCGGTCCCTTCCGCCACGGCGCCCGGCAGCTATCGCCTGCTGGCCTGCGCCGACGATTTCGGCGCGGTCGCGGAGAGCGATGAGGCGAACAACTGCCTCGCCGCCGCGGCCGTGGTGCAGATCACCAAGCCCGACCTGGCCGCGACCGCCGTCTCCAATCCTCCCGGCTCGGCTTCTCCGGGCGGCGCGTTCCAGATCACCGACACAGTGACGAATCTCGGAACCGGGAGCGCCGGCTCCTCGACGACGCGCTATTACCTCTCGCTCGACCCTCTCCGGGACGCGGCCGATCGGCTCCTGACGGGAGCGCGGACCATCGGAACGCTGGCTCCGGGCGTCGCCTCCACCGGCACCGTCAACGTGACGATCCCGGCCGCAACCCCCCCGGGGTCCTATTACCTGCTCGCCTGCGCCGACGACACCGGGAGCGTTCTGGAAAGCCAGGAGGGGAACAACTGCCTCGCCCCGGCGGCCCTCGTCACGCTGCGTTGAGCCCGGGAGCCTGGCGCGCCGCCCGAACCCTCAGGATCCGGGGGCGCGCAGGGAGGCGGGAGGGAAATAGATTCCCCGGTCCACCGTCGTCCACCAGCGACCGCTGGCGCGGCGGGTGGCGAAATCGGTGAAGCGGTAGCGCACCAGGCGCGCCCGGACGTAGCGGGGAGGGGCGTCCGGGAAAGGGTTCACCGCGAGCAGCGCGGTCACGTCCTCGGAGCCCTGCAGCAGCCGGACCATGAGATTCTGGAACCACGGATTCGACCGCGCGTCCGACAACGCGGCGAACCACATCTGCCAGTCGAGGCGCGGCATGTGCGGCTCCACGAACGCCGGGGCGCGGGCCGGATCGCCCGGTTTCCAGCGAAACTCGTAGGGAAGCCAGGCCGCCCCGTCGGCGCTCCCCTCGACGATGATCTCGTCCCGGGTGGTGGTCATCTTGGCGAACAGACCGTAGCCGCTCACCAAACGCCACGGCGCCATCCAGGCCTCGAAGCGCCGGAGCGGCTCGGGCCAGGGAAGAGGCTTCCGAAAACTCCTGCCGAGCGCCATGCAACCCAGCGGCACCAGCAGGATCGCCGCCGCGACCGCCGCGCTCCGCCCCAGCCGGGCCCCCAGGCCTGGAGGCCGGCGGACGCCCGCGAGGGGGCGCACCCGGCGCGGGAAGTACCGCGCTAGAAAGGCGTCGTCGAGCAGCGTCACGGCCAGCGCCACGGCCAGCAGGTTGAAGAAACCGTAGTTGCCGGTCAGGCCGATGAGGACCATGAACGCGACGATGGCCGCGGCGGCCATCGCCCGCGGCCGGCGCGGCATGAGGATGAGGAAGGGAACGGCGAGCTCCACCACGAACATCAGCGCGGCGGAGGCGCGGTGGAATCCGAGGGGCAGCTGGTGCGCGTACCAGCCGATCCAGGTGGGCAGCGGCTGGGTCTCGTAATGGACCTGCAGGGCGGTCAGCCCGCGCCACGTCGAATCGCCGCTCGCGAGCTTCACGACCCCCGAAGCGAACATGAGACGAAACAGGAGCCACCTCATGAGTCCCAGCGCGACGGAAGAGGGTGGCGACTCCTTTGCCAAGCCCGGCAGGAGGCGCCAGGGCGCGAAGAAAATCGCCAGAAATCCCGTCTCCAGGAGCAGGACGTCCCATTGGAAGCTCAGAAACTCGCGGCAGACCGCGGCCAGGGACAGATAGAAGGCCCAAAGAAGGACCAGCACGGGCCCCGGCGCGATTCCCACGACCAGCAGCCCCGACAGGACGGCGCCGCCAATCCATAGGAAATGGAGGAATCCGTCGGTACCGTTCAGCCAGCAGAGCGTGGGAACGAGCCGGAACCTGTCGCTCCCCATCGCGGCCGAGAGCGCTTCCAGGAAACGGCCGGAGGGGAGCAGCCCCTTGGCGCCCACCAGCCCCGCGATCTGGACTCCGAGCGACAGGAAAGCGACGAGGTAGATGAGGCCGAGGAGCCGCAGGAAAAGCCAGCGGGTGAGGAAATGGGAAGGCCTCTCCAGGTGAGAGCCCCACAGCCACCGGGTGATCCGGGAGAAAGCCACCCGATGGCGCGCCACCAGCCGGTAGGAAGCCTCCATGATCGCGGCCGCGCCGGGCAGCCTTCGGTACAGCGTGAGGAGCCAGCCGCGACGCGGGGCGTGAGAAAGCGCGCGCAGGGCCGCTTCGGCGCCGGTGAAGACGCGGCCGTCGGTCTCGACGAGCTGCACCGAGGCGCGGAAATTCGCTGCGGGAATCTGCGGAAAGCGGGCGGCGGCTTCCTGGTAGGGCGCGTAATCGACCCGCTCTCCGGTCGCCTCGCGCCAGCGCGCGATCCACCGGCGGCAGAAATGGCAGTCACCGTCGTAAATCAGGATCGGCCGGTCGCGAATCGGCGAATCAGCGGGTACGGCGCATCTCCATCGCCATCTTGATGGCGGCCTCGACGCCCTTCTCGGCCCGGACGGCCCGGACCTGGGCTTTCTTGCGCTGCGGGAGGTTGCGGATCAGCCCGATGTACCGGCCGTGTCGACGGCGGCCGGGAGAAGCTTTCGTTTTCCGCACTTTGCCGGCGCGAGAAGCTTCCCTTACTACTTCGCGGGCAAGCATCCGCAGCCCGCGGGTGAGGTGACTCAGCCCGGCGTGCACTTCTTTCACCGCCCTGGAGCGGGAAGGTCTTCGAGAGGGCGTTCGCATCCAAGCCTCCAGTCAGGGTCAAATATTTAAGGCATTGAGGCCCCAACCCTGCGCGCCTCAGCCTGGTTGTCATCCGAGATCAAAGATACACTCAATGTCGCTCGTTTCAAAGTCAGCGCGTATGACAATCGGAGGGATCCGGTTTACACTGCAGCGCTGTGACATTCTCTTCGTCCTTATTCACGGCGGCGGGACGACTTTCACCTTGGCGGAGAGACAGGCCTTGAGGCGTCGCGCTTCCCTGGTCGTGCTGGCGCTGTTGTCGCTTCTGTTGGCGGCGATTCTCGCCGGGCCCTGGAGCGTCCGCCGGTATTGGAGCGCCCGCTCCGCAAATCCCGTCCGGCGCGGGATGGCGCGGGCCCGGGAGCTGGGCTGCTTCTCGTGCCACGGCGACCTGGGACGCTCCGGGATCAAGGATCCCGGAATCCGCGATCTCGAGGTTCCCGCATGGGGCGGGGTCTCGATGATGTACGTCAGCAACGCCGAGGACGTACGGAAGTATCTCTTGAACGGCAGCACGCCGAAAGTGGACTCCCGAGTCGGCTCGACGGGCGGTTCGCCGCGCGCGGCGATCGCCATGCCCTCTTTCAGAGATGTCTTGAGGGGCTCCGACGAGGAGGATCTCGTCGCCGCCTTCATGGTCCTGTCGGAGATGGCGGCTCCGCCCGCGGATTCGCCGGCGGGGAGCGGATATCAGACGGCCAAGACGTGGGGCTGCTTCTCGTGCCACGGCGCCGGCGGTTCGGGGGGGCTCCCCAATCCAGGCTCCTTGACCGGATTCATCCCGGGCTGGTACGGTGACGACTTCAAGGATCTCGTCCGGGGACGGAAGGAATTCGACCTGTGGATCCAGGAAGGCGGAATCCCCCGCCTGGCGAAAAACCCTTTGGCCGCCCGCTTCATTCGGAGGCAGCGAATCCAGATGCCTCACTACCGGAACCTGGAGCCCGAGCAGCGCGATCAACTCTGGGCCTACACCGGCTGGCTCGCCAAGACCGGCGGCGGCTCCGCCCCATGAGCCGGCGGGGGGCGCGATCCGCCGGCGGGAGCGGACGATGAGTGCGGCCGCCGTCACCACGTTCGTCTATGGCGCGCTCGTTCTCGCCGGCGGCTGGCTCGGCTATCGGAAGGCGTCCAGCCTCCCTTCCTTGATCACCGGGGCGATCTCGGCGGCGCTGCTTTTCCTCGCCGGGATCCTCTCGGCTCGCGGGAATCCCGCTGGCGATCGGATCGCTCTGATCGTGGCGTTGGTCCTCGCGGTCTTCTTCGGCTATCGCCTGGCCCGGGGGCGGAAGTTCATGCCGGCGGGGCTGATGGTCGTGATCAGCGTGGCGGTGCTCGTGATCCTCTGTTTCTGCTCCTTCTCCCGTCCCTGAAGCGCCGCCGGAAGGCGCGCAGGGGTATGGTATCCTCGGCCATGCATCCCGGTCCCGGAACGCGCGACAAGCTGATTGACTGGCTTTCGGAGCTCCTCGGTCGCCCCGGCGGATCGTGGAGCGTCTCTCAGCGGGCCTTTCTCGATTCCCTGCTCGAGGGGGACGAAGGCACGAAGACGCTCGCCGAGCTGGCGGTGGCCACGGCGCGGATACGCGCCAGCGGCCTGCAGGCCGAGCAGATGGGCCGGCTCCGGGACGTCCACGAGGCGATCGAGGAATTCTGGAACAATCCCTCCGCCGAGACGTATGAAGAACTGCACGCCACGGGAAAAATCCTGAACAGCGATTCCTGAGGGAGGCCCCCTTGAAGCAGCGCTCCTCGGCACGACGCGTCCTCATGCTCCTGACGGTGCTGTTCCTCCTGGCTCCGCAGGCCGTCGGACCCGCCGCCGGCTCCCCTCGAAAAAAGGGGGACGACCCCGCGAAGAGCGCCCCGGGCGGCGAGACCGACAAGAAACCGCTCGCCGACGTGATCAAAGGGCAGGAGAAGATGGAAGGATTCCTGACCCTCTACAAGAGCCCGCAGCGCCTTCTCGCCGACGTCCCCGATTCCCTGATCGGAAAGCCGCTGGGACTCTCCGGCCTCCTGGTGAAGGCGGTGGGAGATTGGGCGGTCCGCGGCGGCGGCATCGAGACCCAGGTGGTGTCCTTTTCCAAGGTCGGCGAGCGGGTCGTCCTCGCCAAGAGAAACCTGGAATACCAGGCTTCGGCCTCTTCCCCGTTCCGCGTCGCCGTCGACGCGACCTTTCCCGATTCTCCGGCCTTCCTGACCAAAGCGATCCCGGTGGCCGAGGATCGGCACATGACCCTCGTCGACCTGGCGGGCCTGTTCTCCTCCGACCTCATCCAAATCATGCCGCCCGAGAGCGGCTATGCCTCGAGTCCCGAAGACGCCTCGATCGCCTCGGTGCACGACAACCCCGACAACCTCGTCGTCCGGGTCCACTATCGCTTCCGGCAGCAGCGCGACCCGGGGGCGCGCGGTGAAGGAGAATCCGCCCGCCGCCGCGGCGCCATGCCGCTGCGACTGGCGGACCCGCGCTTCATGGAAGTCTCGGTGGACTACAACCTCTTCCGGCTTCCCGACGACGGGTTCAGGCCCCGCAAGTCGGACGAGCGGATCGGCGGCTTTGACACGGCTTACAAGGACTACACCGACGTCAGCGGCAGGGATTCCGCCTTCCGGCATTTCTTCTCCCGCTGGAAGGTCGAGAAATCGGATCCGTCGGCGAAGCTCTCCCCGGCGAAGGAGCCCATCACCTTCTACATCGATCGCGCCACCCCCGCCGAGTGGCGACCCCGGATTCGGGAGGCGGCGCTCTGGTGGAACCGGGCCTTCGAGAAAGTCGGGATCCAGAACGCGATGCGGGTGCTCGATCAGCCGGAGGATCCCGATTGGGATCCCACCGACATCCATCATTCGATGATCTACTGGAACTTGAGCGACAACCTGCTCTTCTCGGGCATGGCGGGTCCCATGATCACCGACCCCAGGACCGGGCAGATCCTCAAGGCGAACGCCTACCTGAACGGAGAGTTCCCGTCCTACACCCTGCATCGCTACCTGGTCTACGCCTGGTGGAGGGCGCCGCAGACCGCCTCCCCCCTGGAGGACCCTTTTCTCCTCCCGGCGACGACCGGGATCGCCTCGCGGGTCCTCGACGCCTCGCGGCCCGGCGCGCCGCGCCCCTGCGATTTCTCCCCTTCGTTCAGCAGCCAGATCGCCTTCGCGCGGCTGGTGCTCCAATCGCGGGGAGTTCTCGGAAAGAGCGCCGAGGAGGGGGACCGTTTCGCCCGTGAGGCGTTCGCCGAGCTGACCGCCCACGAGGTCGGGCACGCTCTCGGCTTCGCCCACAACTTCAAGGCCAGCCTGATCTCCGACGCCGGAGACGTCGCCGCGGGCCGCGTCAGCGGGAACCCGGAATCGAAGCCGTTCACCGGCTCGATCATGGATTACAACCCGATCAACCTCGCCCCACCGGGAATGCCCCAGGGCGACTACTTCATGCACTCCGTCGGCGCCTACGACGATCTCGCCGTAGCCTACCTCTATGCCCCTCTCGATCAGCTGACGCCGGAGCAGGAGGATCAGGAGCTGGCGCGCCTCGCGCGCCAGGCCGAGACGACGCCCGGATTGATGTTCGACGACGGGTCGCTTTCCGAAATCGATCCCTCCTCGAACACCGACGATCTGGGGCGCGACCCGCTCGGCTTCGCCGAGACGCGGCTGACGATGATCCAGAAAGAGGTGCTGCCGCGGCTGCCGGAGCTGGTCGTCGAGGAGGGCCACGACTACAGCGCGATCCGCCAGGCCCTGGACGCCGCCATCTTCTCGGTGGCGATGGATTACATCGACATCACCGCCCGGCACGTGGGCGGGCAGACGATCCACCGCGTCGTCGCCGAGGGAAGGGCCAAGCCGCCCGCGCCGCCGGTCTTCCCCGTCGATCCGGCGGTGCAACGCCGGGCGCTGGCGATCCTGGACCGGCAGGTGTTCGACCCCGGCGCTTTCGCCGGCTCCCCCGAGCTGCTCGCGTCGCTCAAGAGCGACCTGCTCTTCGATTGGAACTATCCCTACCGTTTCGCCAGCGACTACTCGCTCGACTCGCGCGTCGCTTTCCTCTACGACTCGGCCCTCGGCACGCTGCTCGAGCCGCGGCGCCTGGCCCGGATCCTGGACAACGAGCGGCGATCGCCGCGGGGATCTTCTCCCCTGACCCTGCCGGAGCTTTTCTCCCACGTCGAGTCGACGGCGTTCGCCGGTCTGGAGAAGGCCGGAATCTCCCGCGACCGGGAATCGATTCCCTCCCGCCGCCGCGCGCTGCAGCGCCTTTACGTCTCCCGCCTGGGGAGCCTCGTCCTGGCGCCGGCGCGCGGCATGCCGCCGGAGGCGGGCCAGGTGGCGCGCCGGACTCTCCAGGAAGTCCGCTCCCGGATCCGCCGGGTCACGGGCTCGCCCCAGCGCCTCGCCGCGCTCGACGGCTACAGCCGCGCCCACCTGGAAGACCTCGACGCCTCGATCACCCGGGTCCTGGAGGTGCAGGCGCAGCTGAAGCCCGCCTCCTGAGCGGATTCCGCGCTTCCGGCCCCGGCGCCTCCGCGCTATACTGCCAGGCATGAGTCGGGGATCCTTTTCGCCATTTCAGGGTCGCCGAGCGGAATGGCTGCTGCTGGCCGGCTTCCTGTTCCTGCTGGTCAACAGCGCCTACGTCGGCGCCTTCGCGGCGCCCACCTTGATCTGGGTGGGCAGCCTCTTCCTGCACATCGTCCTCGGAGTCCTGCTCCTGCTGCCGTTCCTGCTCATCGGCTGGGGGCACGTGCGGGCGCCGGGCATTCCCGCCTCGGCACGGGCGGCGGCGATCGCCGGGTACCTGGCCCTGGCAGGATCGGCGGCGGCCGGCATCTACCTGCTGAAGTACGGCGCGCTGCGTGCCCATCTCCCGGTAGTTCGCCTCCATGTGGCGCTGGGCGTGGCGGCGGCGGTCGGGTGGGGGCTCTATCTGGCGAGCCGCGCCACCCGTGAGGCCCCGGAGGGCGGGCGCTTCCGGCCAGCCTGGCGCGCGACCGCGACGGCCGGGGCCGCGGCCTTGCTGGTGTTCGCGGGGATCCGCCTTTACGTCGCGTCGGTCCCGCGCCCGCTGGACGTGATTCGCAACCCGGAACGGCCGCCCGTGGAGATGGCCCGGGAATCGATGGGCGGCTCCGCCGGGCCCTTCTTCCCTTCCTCGGCGCATACCACGACCGGCGGCCGGATCCCGTCGACCTTCTTCATGGCCGAGACCTCGGAGACCTGCTCTCGATCCGGCTGCCACGCCGACATCTATCAGCAGTGGTTCTCCTCAGCGCACCACTTCTCGTCGTTCAACAACCAGTGGTACCGGAAATCGATCGAATACATGCAGGACATGGTCGGAACCCGGCCCTCGAAGTGGTGCGGCGGATGTCACGACCCAGCCGTGCTGTTCAACGGCATGATGGACACTCCCATCAAGGAGATCTTGCACCGCCCGGAGGCCCAGGCCGGCCTGGGGTGCACCGCCTGCCACTCGATCATCCAGGTCCGCAGCTCGATGGGCCAGGGCGACTACCTGATCGAGTATCCGCCGCTTCACGACCTCGCGGTGAGCAAGAACCGCGTCCTCCGCGCCTTCCATGATTTCATGGTCGAGGTGAACCCGGAGCCTCACCGGCGCGTCTTCCTGAAACCCTTCCACCGGGAGCAGGCCGCCGAGTTCTGCTCGTCCTGTCACAAGGTCCACCTCGACGTGCCCGTCAACAACTACCGGTGGTTTCGCGGCTTCAACGACTACGACAACTGGCAGGCCAGCGCCGTTTCGGGTCAGGGCGCCCGATCGTTCTACTATCCCCCCCAGCCGTCGACCTGCGTCACCTGCCACATGCCGCTCGTCCCCTCCCAGGACAAAGGGAATCACGACGGCCTCGTCCACTCTCACCGGTTCCCGGGCGCGAACACCGCCCTGCCGACCGCGAACCAGGACGAGAAGCAGCTCAAGACGGTGACCGATTTCCTGACCGACCGGAGAGTGACCCTGGACCTCTTCGCCGTCACGGAGCCCGCGCCGCTTCCCCCACCCGCCGCGCGGCGGCCGGCGGAGGCGAGCCCGTCGCTCTCTTCCTTCTTCGCCGTCGGCGAGGAGCAGGCGACGGGCGTCGGCGCCGTGGCGGGAGCCGTCCCGGCGACGGGGAAGGTACATGCCCCGCTGGACCGCCTCGGGCCCGTCGCCGCGCCCGGGGAGTCGGTGCGCGTCGATCTCGTCGTCCGCACCCGCGGCGTCGGGCACTTTTTCCCGGGCGGGACGGTCGACGCCTTCGACGTCTGGACGGAGCTCCAGGCGGTCGACGCGGACGGGAAGGTGCTTCTCTGGAGCGGCTACCTCGAGGACGGCGGCAAGGGGCGTGTCGATCCCTCGGCGCACTTCTACAAATCGCTCATGCTGGACGCGAAGGGCAACCTCATCAACAAGCGGAACGCCTGGGCCGGGAGGGCGATCCTCTACGTGAACCTGATCCCCCCCGGCGCGGCCGACACCGTCCATTACCGCCTCGATCTTCCCGCCGACGTGAAGCCGCCGGTGCGTCTCAGCGCCAAGCTCAACTACCGGAAATTCGCCTGGTGGAACACCCACTGGGCCTTCGCCGGCGTCCGCGACCCGGCCCAGCCCGATTTCAGCTCGAGCAAGGACTATGACGACGGCGGGTGGGTCTTCACCGGCGACACGTCGGACGTCTCGGGAAAGCTGAAGGAGATCCCCGACCTGCCGGTCGTCATTCTGGCAAAAGCGGAAGCCGAGCTGAAAATCCGCCGCCGCGGAGATCCCCCGCCTCCCGAACCCGAGCCGCGCCCCGAAGATCGGGAGCGCTGGAACGACTACGGCATCGGGCTCCTGCTGCAGGGCGACCTGCGGGGGGCCGAGGCGGCCTTCCGGACCGTCACGCGGATCGAGCCGGGCTACGCGGACGGCTGGCTGAACGCGGCGCGCGCGCTGATCGCCGAGGGGGACCTCGACGCGGCCCAGACGATGCTCGACGAGGCGCTGAAGCGGGGGCCCGATCTGGCGCGCGCGCACTTCTTCCAGGGCGAGGTCAGCAAGAGCCGGGGAGAATACTCGAAGGCGCTCGACCATTACCGCCGCGCGCAGCAGTCCTATCCGCGGGACCGCGTGGTCCTCAACGCGATCGGGAGAGTCCTCTTCCTCCAGGAAAAGCACGCCGAGGCGGTGGCCGAGCTGAAGAAGGTCATGCAGATCGACCCCGAGGATCTGCAGGCCCACTACACGCTGATGCTCGCCTACGGCGCCCTGGGACAGAAACCGGAGGCCGAGGCCGAGCGGCGGCTCTATCTCCGGTTCAAGGCGAACGAGTCGGCGCAGGAGATCACCGGCGCCTACCGGCGCGACCACCCGTACGACAACAACGAGCGGCAACGGATCCACGAGCATCTTTCCCGCTACCCGGCCGGCGCCGCGGTTCGGGAAGTCGCCCGGAGCTCGGCGGCCGCGGAGAGGCCGGCCCTCCCGGCGAAGCGCGCCGACCGCTGAGGCGCTCTACCCTAGTCGGCCGGGGCGGAGTGGGCGCGCGCCAGCTTCTCGAAGCGCTTCGCCATCTCCACGTCGTTCGAGGTGATCCCTCCGGAATCGTGCGTCGTCAGATCGATCTTCACCGTATGGTAGACGTTGAACCACTCGGGATGGTGATTCATCGATTCGGCGACCAGGGCGGCGCTCGCCATGAAGCCGAACGCCTCCACGAAGCTGCTGAACTTGTATTCCCGGTGCAGCTTCCCCTTCTCCACGCTCCATCCGGGCAGATGCGCCAAGGCCGCCGCCACTTCGGCGTCGCCGAGCTTCTTGGGTCTCTCTATCATGACGGTCTCCTTCCAGAAGTTGAGCTAAAGGTCGGGTGATCCACGCCGGCCGGCTTGCGGATCGGCGACGCGCGGTCCGGTCCGCGACGGGGGTGACCAGATGCCCCGCGCCACGAGCCGGTTTCCGGAGCATGCAACGCGCGGTTTGACCCGCGGCGCCGTTTGGCTGCCGGGTCCGGAGTAGCAACGCGCGGTTTGACCCGTGGCGCCGTTTGGCCGCCGGGTCCGGAGTAGCAACGCGCGGTTTGACCCGCGGCGCCGTTTGGCCGCCGGGTCCGGAGTAGCGACGCGCGGTTTGACCCGCGGCGCCGTTTGGCCGCCGGGTCCCGGGTAGCAACGCGCGGTTTGACCCGTGGCGCCGTTTGGCCGCCGGGTCCCGAGTAGCAACGCGCGGTTTGACCCGCGGCGCCGTTTGGCCGCCGGGTCCAAACCGCCCATATATATAGGATGAGAACTCCCGGCGGCAAACCGGGGGCCTCGATTCCGGCGCGGGCGCCAGCGCCGGGCCGTTTGCTCCCCTTCCGCGCCGTGGGCTAGAATTCGCGCATGACTGATCCATCGATCTTCCGCGTCTACCGCCGCCGTCCCACGCGGGAGGTGCGCGTCGGCGACGTCGGGGTGGGCGGAACGAACCCGATCCGGGTGCAGTCGATGACGACGCCGGCCACTTCCGACGTGGAGGCGACCAGCGCCCAGATCCGGCGTCTCGTCGAGGCCGGGTGCGAGATCGTGCGCCTGACGGTCCCCAGCACCCGGGACGCCGAGGCTCTTCCCGCCATCCGCCGGCGCCTGGAGGCCTTGGGGATCCGCGTCCCTCTCGTGGCCGACATCCACTTCTCCCCCGCCGCCGCCATGATGACGGTGGAGCACGTGGAGAAGGTCCGGATCAATCCCGGGAACTACGCCGACACCAAGAAATTCAAGATCCGCGAATACTCCGACGCCGAGTACCTCGCGGAGCTCGAGCGGATCGAGGAGCGCTTCAAGCCGCTCGTCCGGCGCGCCAAGGAGCGGGGGGTCTCGCTGCGCATCGGCACGAACCACGGCTCGCTGTCCGATCGCATCCTGAACCGATACGGCGACACGCCGCTCGGGATGGTCGAATCGGCCCTCGAGTTCGTCCGCATCTGCGAGCGGCACGGCTTCCGCGAGATCATCCTGTCGATGAAATCGAGCAATCCGATGGTCATGATCCAGGCCTACCGCCTCCTGGCGGGGCGGATGGCGCAGGAAGGGATGGACTACCCCTTCCACCTCGGCGTCACCGAGGCGGGCGACGGAGAGGACGGACGGATCAAGTCGGCCGTGGGGATCGGCTCGCTGCTCGAGGACGGCATCGGAGACACCCTGCGCGTTTCGCTGACGGAGGATCCGGTCGCCGAGATCCCGGTGGCGTTCGCGCTGGCGGAAAAATACAACGTCCTGCAGGCCGCGTCGGCGGGAGGGAGGGACGGCGCCGCGAGCTTCGTCCCACCGGCCCCGTCCGCCTCGACCTATGCGCGGCGGCCCAGCTCGAAGACCTACGTCGGCGGCGTTTCCCTGGGCGGAGGGGAGCCGGTCCGGGTGGAATCGCTGCTGGCGGCGCCGCTCGGCGACGTGGCCGCCCTCGCGACCGAGATTCTCGCCCTCTCGGGCGCCCCGGCCCTTGCCGACGCGCGCGCCGAGATCCTGGAGGTCGATCTCGACCGTCCGGCGGATCTCTCGGGATTGCGCGATCTCTCCCGCCTGCTGCACGCCAAGCCGACCCCTCCGGCGTTGTCGATCCGGTCGCCGCTCGCGGCCCTGGCGCGGCTCGGATCCGCCGAGCTCGGCGCGCTCGGGGAGATCTGCCATCGGGTGACGGTCCGGCTGGCCGATCCGGGAGCGGGAAGCCTCGATGCGCTGGGAAAAGTGGCCTCCTCCCCGGCCTTGCGCGCCGCGCTCTGCCTTCAATCCGCCCTTCCCGGCGATCCGGAGGACGCGATCGCCTCCCTCGTCGGCCTGGCGCGCGGCTGGAAGGAGATTCGCGGCACCGAGCCGATCCTGGCGCTCGATCTCCCCGCCGGAGCGCCCTGGATCCTCCTGCATCGCCGGCTCGCCGCGAAGCTCTCGGAGTCGGGCCTCGCCTCGCCTCTCCTGCTCGTCGCCTCCAACGCGTCGCGCCGCGAGGACCCCCTGCTCTTCACCTCGGTCGAGCTGGGAGCGCTCCTGTGCGACGGCCTGGGAGACGCGGTGCGGGTCGAAGGCTTCGGCTCTCCCGCCGATTCGCTGCGCCTCGGCTTCAACGTCCTGCAGGGAACCCGCCTGCGGCTCATCAAGACGGAGTTCATCTCCTGCCCGTCGTGCGGCCGGACCCAGTTCGATCTGGAGGAGACGACGCGGCGGATCAAGGCCCGCACCGGACACCTGAAGGGGGTAAAGATCGCCATCATGGGCTGCATCGTGAACGGCCCCGGCGAGATGGCGGACGCCGATTTCGGCTACGTCGGGTGGGGTCCCGGAAAGGTGAGCCTGTTCGTCGGGAAGGATCTCGTCGAGAAGGACATTCCCTTCGCCGAAGCGGACGAGCGCCTCATCCACCTTATCCAGGCCGAGGGGAAATGGATCGATCCCGTCAACGAGGCGCCCCTCCCCGCCGGCCGCGATCGCGAATGAGCGCCGCGCCGCTCGCGACCGGCGCGCTGGCCCTCGCCGCCGCGCTGCTCGCCGGCTCCTCCTTCGGCTCCGCCTCCTCCGACCCGTCGAGCGCCCCGGTGGTCACCTCCCGGGGGGATTACCGCCTCCTCGTCTATCCTCCCCGCGAGGAGACCGGCCGGCCACCGGTGCTGCTGATCTCCGGCGAAGGTGGGTGGCGCCGGTTCGACCAGACGCTGGGCCGGTTCTTCGCCGACGCCGGGCACTGGGTGGGGGGAATGGACAGCCTCAAGTACTTCTGGCACCCCCAGGACGATCCGCGGGCGCTCGCCGGCGATGTCGAGGCCTACGTCGCGGCGCTGCTGAAGGCATCCGGGCGCCCCCAGGGCTCGCCGGTCATCCTGGCGGGATTCTCTTTCGGCGCCGACCTGGCCCCGCGGATCGCCGGGGCCTGGACCGGAAGGAGCCCGATCGCCGGATTGGTGATGCTCGGCCCCGATGAGGTGGGCAGCCTGCAATTCCGGGTGCTCGAGATCTTCGGCTTCGACGAAAAGGACCACGTCTTCTCGGTGGCGGAGGCCCTGGCCACCGTGAAGGCCGTTCCGATTCTCTTCCTCCACGGGGACGAAGACGCCCACTCCGACGCCGTCGCGCTCTTCCGCCGCGCCCCCGATCCCAAGAAACTGATCCACGTCAGCGGCAGCGATCATCACTTCGCGGGCCACGAGGACGACCTTCGCGCCCGGCTCACCGAGGGCCTGGCGTGGCTGCTCCAGGTCCCGCGAAAAAACTCTCCGGGCCGCTGAAGGAGGGGCCTTGGCGCGGTCGCCCGACCCTTCGCCCGAGCGTCCCTCCCCCGACGAAGCGGAGGCGGCCGGCCCGGCGATCACCGCCGAATCGGAGCGCTCCTCCCTTCTCCTCTCCGCCGTCTTGTTGCGCCTGCGGACGCTGTGGCCCTGGCTCGCGGTGGGCCTCGCGGCCTGGCTCGGCTGGGAGGAAGTGCGCAAGATCGACCTCCTGTCGGTCCGGGGGATCCTGCACGGGGCGCCCGCCGACCTCGTGCTCGCGATGCTGCTGTTCACCGGCTTCAATCTGGCCCTCGCGGGACTCTACGACGTCGCCGCCCTGGGTCCGCTCGATCGGCCGCCGCGCGTGGAGAACCGCTGGGGAGTCGGAGTCATCACGTTCGCCTGGAGCAATTTCCTCACCCTGGGGCCGCTGGCGGGACCGGCGTTGCGCCTCTGGCTCTACAAGCCTCTCGGGGTCGCCGGAAGACGGGCGCACTCCGCGCTGAGCGCCATCCTCGTCTCGTTTTCCCTCGGACTTCTCGCCTGGTGCGCCGTGGCGGCGGTGCCGCTTCCCGCCGGCCTGGACACGCTGGCGGGGCGGCTGGCGCTGGGAGCGCTCGCGCTCGGATTGACCGCGGCCTCGTTGACCCTGCTCCGGCGGCTCCCGGGCCTGCCCCGGATCTTCCGCGAGTGGGAAGGCGGCTCGACCGCCCTCGCCTCCATCGCCCTGGCCGACTGGCTTCTGGCGTGGCTGGTGTTTCATTGGGCCGTCTTCGGGATGCGCGCCGGCGTGCCGGCGACCCTCTCGCTGGGCGCCTTCTTCCTCGGACAGCTCATCGGACTCGCCAGCCTGATCCCCGGCGGGCTCGCCTCCGCCGACGCCTATTGGCTGCTGACGCTCGGCCAGGCGGCGGGCGGCCACGACCGGCTCCTGGCGTCGCTGATCCTCTACCGCGTCATCTATTACCTGGTCCCCTGGATCTTCGCGACTCTGTTCCTGCTGGGACAGCGGGTCCGCGCGGGACGCCGCACCCGGGCCTTCCTGCGGACGGCGATCGCCGGCTACGCCTTCCTCTGCGGCGTGGTCCTTCTGGGAAGCGCCGCGACGCCCGCCATCGCCGGCCGGGTCGCCTTCCTGAACCGGAGCGTGCCGCTCGCAGTCGTCGAGATCTCGCACTGGATGTCGGTCCTGCTGGGTTTCTTTCTCCTGGTCGTGTCGCGCGGCCTGCGGCGCGGCTACCGCTCCAGCCACCGGGTGGCGCTGGCGCTCTTCCTCGCCGGGGCGCTGACCACTTTCCTGAAGGGTCTCGACTTCGAGGAGGCCCTCATGTCGCTGGGAGCCGTGTCGCTCCTGCTCATTTTCCGGCGGACCTTCCAGCACGCGGGCAAGCTCCAGCCGCCGCTCGAGTTCGTCGTCTCGATCGGTCTGTTCGCGATCGTGCTGTTCGCGGCGGTGGGCTTCGGTTCCTTCACCGTGCCGGAGCTTCCGGCCGCTTTCCGGCACTTCGAAGCCACGGCCCAGGAGGCCCGCTTTCTTCGCGCCCTGATCGTCCTGGTTTGCGCCGCCGCGGCCGCCGCGTTCCATTACGCGCAGCGGGCCAGGGCGCAGGATCGCCTGCCCGGCCCCGGCGAAATCGATCAGGCGCTCAGCGACGCCCGCCGGCTCTCCCGGGGCACCAATCCTCTTCTCGTAGGCGCCGGCGACAAGGCGCTGTTCCGTCCCGGCGGGAGCGCCGCGGCGGGCGGCGGCGATCAGCCGCCGCCCGAGGGCTTCCTGCAGTACCGCACCTGCGGGCGCTTTCTCATCGTCTATTCCGACCCGGTCTGCCCTCCCGGAACGGAGCGCGCGCTGCTGGCCGCCTTCCTGGAAGAGGCGGCGGCGCGGGACCATGAAGTGATCCTTTACCAGATCACCCCCGCCCTGCTTCCCGCGGCCCACGATTTCGGCTTCTCGTTCTTCAAGCTGGGCGAGGAAGGGATGGTCGACTTGCAGCGTTTCGACCTGAAGGGGAACAAGGCCCGGAAATGGCGCAACGCGATCAACCGCGTGGAGCGGGCGGGCGGCCGGTTCGAAATCGTCGAAGGCGGCGCCTTGCGGAGCCTGCTGCCCGAGATGCGGCGCGTCTCCGACTCCTGGCTGGCGAGCAAGCACGGCTCGGAGAAGGGATTCTCCATCGGGCGCTTCGACGAGGAGTACCTGGCCCGCTTCCCCTGCGCCGTGGTGCGCGACGCCGGCGGGCGGATCGCCGGATTCGCCAACATTCTCGAAGGCCGCCCGGGTGAGGAGATCTCGGTCGATCTGATGCGCTATCGCCCGGAGAAGCAGGGGCGCGAGGATCTGGAAGGGGTCATCGAGTACCTGTTCCTCGAGATCATGCTGCACGGCAAGGACCGCGGATTCACGCGGTTCAACCTGGGGATGGCCCCCCTCTCCTCGGTCGGGGAGATGCACTGGGCGCGACCCTTCGAGAGGCTCGCCCACCTCTTCTTCCGGCATGGGGAGCACTGGTTCAATTTCCAGGGGCTGCGCCGCTTCAAGGAGAAGTTCGAGCCGGAGTGGGAGCCGCGCTACATGGCCTATCCGCGCCCGTGGGACTGGCCGGCGGCGGTCACCAGCACGGCGGTCCTGATCGCGGGAGGATGGCCCGCCCTCCTCTTCCCGCGGCGGCGGGCCGCATGATGCGGACGCTCCTTCTTCTGGCGCTTCTCATCATCACAACCGATCCCGCATGGGCCGGGTCGAAGGATGCCGCGGCGCGCGGCGATTTCCAGGAAGAGACCATTACCGTCCCGATCCTGGGCCGGGTCACGACTTATCACCCTCTCCCCCTACGTCGCGCGCGGGGCGTGGTGCTCTTCGTCTCGGGAGACGGAGGGTGGAAGCTCGGCGTGCTCGGCATGGCGAAGCGGCTCGCCGGGGAAGCGGTCGTGGTCGGAATCTCCATGCCTGCCTGGCAGGAAATCGCCGAGAAGCAGAAGTCGCCGTGCTGGTATCCGGCGGGGGAGCTGGAGGCAATCGCCCAGGCCGTGGAGAAGATCTACAAGTTTCCCGAATACGTCCGGCCCGTCCTGGTCGGGTACTCTTCGGGGGCCACCGTCGTCTACGGCGCGCTGGTCCAGGCCCCGCGCGGATCGTTCGCCGGAGGGGTAAGCCTCGGCTTCTGCCCTGATCTCGAAGTAAGGCGTCCCGTCTGCGGCCAGGGTGAATGGAAACCAACCTACGATCCTGTGAAACATCGCTCGATGCTCCCGCTCCCGTCCGTAGATCTTTCCGGCCCGGAGGGCGCCCCCGGCTGGATCGCGCTGCAGGGCAAGGTGGACCAGGTCTGCGACGCGAACGCCATGAGCCGCTTCGTGGAGGAGGTCCGCGGGGGAAAGATGATTCTCCTTCCCAAGGTCGGCCACGGATTCGGAGTCACGAGGAACTGGGGGAGCTCCTTCGACGAAGCGGTGGGATCGTTCCTCGAAGGCGGCAGCATCTGGGAGACGCGGCGGGGCAAGGAGCCCTCGAAGGCGCCGAACCGGGCGCCCGAGGAGATCAATCGGCGGATCGATTCGCTGAATCTCCCGCTCGTGGTGACTTGGCCCGAATCGGCCAAGGGGGTGCTGATCTTCCTCTCCGGCGACGGCGGCTGGATGGAGCTGGATCAGGAGGTCGCCTCCCATCTTCACGATGCCGGCGTAGCGGTCATCGGCTGGAGCACGCTCCGTTACTTCTGGGGCGAGCGGACGCCGGCGGAGTTTCGGCGCGATCTGGCGCGCGTCGCCGGCTCGCTTCCGGAGGAGACGCCGCTGTTCGCCGGAGGGTATTCTTTCGGGGCGGAAGTGGTCGCCGTCACGCTCTCGCAGGCGGAGGAGCGGACCGGACCACTCGGCCGGATTCCCGGCCTGATCCTGCTGGGGCCGGGACGCTACGCCACGTTCGAGGTGAGCCCACTCGATTGGATCTTCTCGAGCGCCACTCCCACCGCCCATCCGGTGCGCCCCGCTCTGGAGAGCGCGACGGGTCTCGACGTCCTGTGTCTCGAATCGGGCTCGCCGGCCGACTCGGGCTGCCCTCAGGAGCCTCGGTCCGGTCTGACGCGCCTCCACCTGCGCGGCTCCCACCATTTCGGAGGGGACTACGAGGCGCTCGCCCGGCGCATCGCCGCCTTCATGGCGGCGCCCGACCGCCCCGACGGCGATTCCAGCCCATAAAAAAATCGCCACCCCGGCCCTCGGAGAGGGGTGTTTTTCGCCGCCGGCGATGTAACATGAAAGGGCTCGTGGAGGAATCCGCCGATGGCGATCGCGCCGAAGAAGTTCTTGTTCGTCTCGCGCATGGGACTCATTCACGACCTCGCCATCAAGGTCTCCCAGGAAGGCCACGAGGTCCGCTACTGCATCCTCTCCAAGGCCGACAAGGACGTGGCCGACGGCTTCCTCACGAAAGTGGACGACTGGGAGGCGGAGAAGAGCTGGGCCGATCTCTTCGTGTTCGACGACTCCGGCTTCGGGGACGTCTGCGAGAAGCTCCGCAAGGAAGGGCGTCTCGTCATCGGCGGGACGAAATACAGCGACAAGCTCGAGGACGACCGCGACTTCGGCCAGTCCGAGATGAAGGCGGCCGGGATGACGACGCTCCCCTACTGGGACTTCAGCTCGTTCGACACGGCGATCGAGTTCATCCGGGCGAATCCCGATCGGTACGTCGTCAAGCCGAACGGCAAGGCGCAGAACGACAAGGTGCTGTCGTTCGTCGGCCAGGAGGAGGACGGGCGCGACGTCGTGACGATGCTGGAGCGCTATCGCAAGGGCTCGAAGATCCGCGGCTTCCAGGTGCAGAAATACGTCGCCGGCGTCGAGGTCGCGGCGGGCGCCTTCTTCAACGGGAAGGATTTCATCCTGCCCGCGTTCATCAACTTCGAGCACAAGAGGATGTTCAACGACGACATCGGCCCTTCCACCGGCGAGATGGGCACCAGCGGCTTCTGGACCGGGGAGGTCCAGCTGTTCCGCGACACGCTGGCGAAGATGCGCGACCGGCTCGCCGGTTACGTGGGATACATCGACATCAACTGTGTCGCCAACAGCCGCGGGGTGTATCCGCTGGAGTTCACGACCCGCTTCGGCTATCCAACGATCAACCTCCAGATCGAAGGAGTCCTGTCGAAATGGGGCGAGTTCCTCGTCGCCCTGGCCGCGGGCGAGAGCTTCGACCTGCGCACCAAGCGCGGCTTCCAAATATGCGTGGTGATCGGCGTCCCTCCGTTTCCCTTCGTCGATCCCGACGCTTTCCGCAAGTATTCGGAGGATGCCGTGGTCCTGTTCAAGAAGGAAATCAAGGAGGGTCTCCACCCCTGCGACATCAAGCTGGTGGACGGCGACTGGCGCCTCGCCGGAAATTCCGGCTACGCCCTCGTCGTCTCCGGTTCCGGCCCCACGATGGACGACGCCCGACGCGAGACCTACGGCCGCGTGAAGAGCGTCATGATCCCGAACATGTTCTACCGCACCGACATCGGCGAGCGCTGGCACCGCGACGGCGATCTCCTCCAGACCTGGGGATTGCTGGCGGTGCCCAGCCCGCGCCCTTAGGATCCCGCTCGAACGGCAGCGGGGACGTGGAGGAAGAAGGGCCCGCCAGCCTCTCACGGCCGCCGGCGCGCGGGGCGTCTCGTTACGGAATTCCGAAGACTTAGGGAGAGCGGCGCGGGCGAGCGTCGTCGGCGCCGGACAGGGCGAGCCCCTGGGCGATCTTCTCCTTGATCTTGCGGATGAAGCGCGCCGCGAGATCCTCGGAATAGCCTCCGGCCCGGAACGCGTCGCCGAGCTGTCGATCGGTGAGCTGCGCGAGCGTCTGGCAGGCGATCACGACGTCCTGCGGCGTGAGGTCCCTCAGAAGCTCCCGGTGCCGGGCGTGATAGTCGAACCGGACGCGCCCGTCCTCGGCTCCCAGGACGAATTCCTGGCTCTCGAAATCCTCGATGTCGTTCTGCGTGCCGATCGGCCAGCGCGTCTTTCCCAGCGAGGCGCCGAGATCCTGCACGACGTACCAGGTCGCCGCCCCCTCGGAAGGCTGCTTGAAGCGATAAATCCGGTTGTTGCTCGCCGCCATGTCCCAGTTGTTGAGCAGCAGGTTGACGATCACCAGCGTCCGGTAGGGCCGGCTGGAAACGAACGGATTCCGCCGCCAGTCCCAGGGGCCCTGGCTCTCGAAGCCCGATTCGAGGCGGAAGCGTCCGGGCGGCGGCGCGGCGACCGGACCGCCGCGCAGGCGCCACCGCGGGACGTAATGCAGGACGGGCTGGCGGTACCCGAGCGCCCAGAGGATCCGCGACGCGGCGATCTCCGAGGAGACCTCCTCGCCGATCTTCACCTTCCATTTACGCCCGGCCGGATCGCGGACGTAATAGCCCTGGCTGTGCCCCGTCGTGTCCCGCTTCCGGAGCTGGTAGTCGACGGCCGGATCGGGAACGGAGCCTCTTCCGCCGGGACCGTAAAACAGGTTCCGGGACGAGAGGTCGCCGGGATCGACCCAGAGCTCCGCCATCGGCGCCGGCGCGGCAGGCGTCGCGGCGGCCCCTTTCGGCGCGGGCGCGGCGCCGGCGAGGAGCACGAACGAGAGGAGGAGAAAGAAGGCGCGGGGAGCCATGGCGACATTCTAGGTCGGATTCGGTTTAGGGTGTCAAATGCTCCCGCCGGACCGGCGGGGCACGCGGAGGGAAGACGATGATCCCGAAGGTGACATTTCTTTTCGACGTCGACAACACGCTGCTCGACAACGATCGCATCGCTGCGGATCTCCGGAGGCACCTGACCCGGCTGCTGGGCCCGCAGCGCCAGGAGCGCTACTGGGCGATCTTCGAGGAGCTGCGGAGCGAGCTCGGCTACGCCGACTATCTCGGGGCGCTCCAACGCTACCGGCAGGAGAGTCCGCGGGAGCCGCGCCTCCTCGAGATGTCGTCCTTCCTGATCGACTATCCCTTCGCGAACCGCCTCTTCCCGGGATCGCTCGACGTCCTCGAGCGGGTCGCCGCGTGGGGGCCGGCGGTGATCCTCTCGGACGGAGACGTCGTGTTCCAGCCGCGCAAGATCGAGCGCTCGGGTCTCTACGACGCCGTGGGGGGGCGGGTCCTCATCTACGTCCACAAGGAGCGGGAGCTCGACGACGTGGAGAAGCTCTATCCGGCGGAGCATTACGTCGTCGTGGACGACAAGACGAGGATCCTGGCGGCCGTGAAGCGGACCTGGGGGGGCCGGGTCACCACCGTCTTTCCGCGCCAGGGGCATTACGCCCTCGACCCAGCGGCCGGGTCCTTCCGCCCCGAGCCCGACGTCACCGTCGAGCGGGTCGGCGAGCTGCTTCATTACGATCTGGCCGACTTCCTCCCGACGCCGCGCAGCGGAGCATGAGCTTGCTACTCTCGCTTTCCGTGTGCCGCCCGATAGGCGCTCCCTCGGCGGGAGCGCCTATCGGGCGGCTGGGGGGGGGTGGAGCGCGGTTATTCGTCCGCGTCCTTGTCCTTCGATTTCTTGTCGACGCGGATCTTCTTGATGAGGATCGGCTCCTTGGAAAGCTCCATGCGGAGGCTGTGACGGGGACAGAGATACTGACCCTTGTCCTCCTCCCCGTCCTTCAGCGTCAGCGTGGCGTCTCCTTCCGGGCAGCGCAGGATCTTTCCCTCATCGTCGTGGATCCGGATGACGTGGATCCCGGGCTCCTCGTCGCCGTCGCCGCTGACGGTCACCACGTTCTCGTCGGCGTCGCCGTCGGCCAGGACGATGCGGGTCAGATCCTTGTCGGGGCCCGACTTCTTGTCGAGCACGACGACGTGGGCCTTCCCCTCATCGCTCAGGGTCATCGCATAGCAGCTGTCCTTTCCCACCTGGCAGTGCAGCGTCTTCCGGCCGCCATCGTCTCCGTAGGTGACGACCACCTCGGCGCCCTGTCGGGTCGCCGTGATGGCATGGTCCCCTTCGCCGAAGGTCCGCGTCTCACCGTTGGCGAGGCTGGCCAGGTCGAACTTCTCCATCGGCGCCGCCTGCTTGGCGGGGGACGCCGTCCCCAGCACCGTCAGGCATGCGGCCGCGATTCCCGCACAGAGCGATGCCTTCCAATTCATGCCGTCTCTCCTCTTGAGGATGGGGCCATGCCGCGGCCGGCGTGACGCGCGAGACCGCCGGGCGCATGGCCAATTGAGTTGCTCGCCGCTTCCGGATCGCTCGCCGATCCGGCCGGCGACGCGAGCCTATTGCACACCGCGTACCAGTCAGCCCGAGCCGCCGGCGCGGGGGCGCCGGCGGAGATCCGGGCCGCCTCGGCAGCCCGCGCCGATCTCCCGGCCGCCTCATTTGAGGCGGATCCGCTCCATATGAGGTGCGGCGATGCCGATCAGGAAGAGCTTCCCTCTTCGGGCATGGTGCGCTCGAGGCCGAATTTTTGGATCCGGTATTGGAGAGTCTTGTAGGAAATCCCGAGGAGCCGCGCCGCCGGGCCCAGATTCCAGCGAGTCCGGCGCAAAGCCTGCAGGATGAAATGGCGCTCCAGCTCGGGCAGGCGCACGCCGCCCGGGGGAAGCTGGAAATCGGAGCTGCTCCCGTCGGCCGCCGCCGCTCCCTGGCGGAGATCGGGCGGAAGATCGGAGAGGCCCAGGCGTGTTCCCCGGGCCAGAAGCACCATGCGCTCGATGCAGTTCTCCAGCTCCCGGACGTTGCCGGGCCAGGCATGAGTCTGGAGCCTGTCCATGGCCTCCGGGGTGAGGACCGACGCCTCGCGGCCGAATTTCTCCGCGGAGGCGCGCAGGAAGTGGCTCGTGAGCAGGGGGATGTCCTCGACGCGCTCGCGGAGCGGCGGGAGGAGCAGCGGCACGACGTTCAGGCGGTAGAAGAGATCCTCCCGAAACGTCTTCCGGCGGATCGCCTCCTCCAGGTTCTCGCCCGTGGCGGAGAGAATCCGGGCGTCCACGGGAACCGCGGCGGTGGAACCGAGGCGCTGGATCTCCCGCTCCTGGATCGCCCGCAGGAGCTTCGCCTGCAGATCGATCCGCATCGCGCCGATCTCGTCGAGGAACAGCGTGCCGCCGGAGGCCTGCTGGAACCGGCCCGGATGCGAGCGAATCGCGCCGGTGAAGGCGCCGCGCTCGTACCCGAAGAACTCGCTCTCGAGGAGCGCCTCGGGCACCGCGGCGCAATTCAACGCCACGAACGGCCCGGAGGCGCGCCGGCTCTGCGCGTGGATGGCGCGGGCGATCAGCTCCTTGCCGGTGCCGCTCTCGCCGCGAATCAGCACCGGAACGTCGGTGCGGGCGATCCGCTCGATGATCGAGAAGATCTCCCGCATGGCGGGGGAGGTGCCGAGGATGCCGCCCAGCCGGTAACGCTCCTTCAGCGCCCCGCGCAGCGCCGCGACTTCCGCCTCCAGCCTTCTTTGCCTCAGCGCCTTCTCGAGGACCAGGAGCAGCTCCTCCCGCTCGAACGGCTTGGTCAGGTAGTCGGCCGCGCCCTTTTTCATCGCCGCCACCGCCTCCGAGACGGAGCCGTAGGCGGTCATCAGGATGACGGGCGTCTCCGGCCGCAGCTCTTGCAGGCGCTCGAGGAGCGCGAGCCCGTCCATGCCCGGCATCTTCTGATCGGTCAGGAGCAGATCGAACTCACTCCGGCCCAGGATTTCCAGCGCCTCGCGTCCTCCCGAGGCCGCCTCCACGCGGTAGCCGGCCCGCTCCAGGATCCCCGACAGCATCTCCCGTTGATGCGTCTCGTCGTCGACGACGAGAAGGCGCGCAGCCGCCGCCTCCGGCGCGTCCCGGCGGCCGGTCACGAGGCGGCCTCCGGCCGCGGCGTATTGGGAAGCGGAAAAGCCAGCAGAACGCTCGTTCCCTCCCCCTTCCGGCTGCGCAGCGTCACCCGCCCTCCGTGATCCTCCACGACGACCTGATGGACCATCGCCAGCCCGAGCCCGTGGCCGTCCTCCTTCGTCGTGTACGCGAACTCGAAGATCTTCTCCTGATCCGCCTCGGGGATGCCCCGGCCGTCGTCCACCACCTCCAGCCACGCCTCCGAGCCGGCGCCGCGCACCGACAGGGTGACGGCGCCCCCCTCGGGCAGCGCCTCGAAGCTGTTCAGGACCAGGTTCAGAACGGAGGAGCGGATCGACTCCTCGTCCCCCGCAAGCGCTCCGACTTCGCCTTCGACGGCGACCTTCAACCGGATGCCGCGCCGCTGCGCCTCGTTTTCCACGAGCCGGGCGGTCTCCCGCGCGACCCTCGCGAGATCGACCGGGGCGAGCAATCGGTGATCGGTGCGGGCGAAGCGCAGAAAATTCTCCACCAGCCGATCGAGCCGGCGGATCTCCTCCCGGATGATCGCCAGCGAGCGGTCGAATTCCGCGGCCGGCGCCGGCTCGCCGGGGCGGGCGGTCTCCTCGAGGTTCGAAAGCGTCAGGCCGATCGAATGCAGAGGATTCCGGACGTCGTGGGCCACCCCGGCCGCGAGACGCCCCAGCGCCAGGAGCTTCTCGCGCCGCCGCATCTCCCGCTCGCGCTCCCGGCTGGTCCGGAGGCGCCGGGTCATCTCGTTGAAGCCGCGAGCCAGACGGCCGATTTCGTCGCGGCCCGAATTCTCGACTTCGGCGCTGAGATCCCCCTGCGTGAGACGCCGGATTCCGGCGTCGAGCTTGCGGACCGGCCGGGTGAACCGGGCCGCCAGGCCGGCCGAGAGGGCGGTGCCCACCACGAAGATCGCCACGAACAGCAGGAGGGTGCGCCGGCGAAAGGCCGCGAAGAGATCCTGGTACGCCCGGGTCGGAACCGGAAGGACGATCTCACGCTGTTCCTCTCTCTGGTAGGCATGGACTTTGGGGATCATCGCTTCGGGCGAATCGGAGCGCGGGGCGGCCTGGAGAGGAGCCGAGATGCCCTCCGGGTGGAGGGAGGCGATCTCCTTGACCCGCACGATCACGACCTGGGCGCCGTCGCCGTCCTTCGAGGGGACGGCGTCCTTCGTCCGAAACTGGAAAGAGTGGGTTCCGGCCGGCGCCCCGGGCGCCGCCTCGACGATCGCGGCGGCTCCCGCCGGGTCGCCGTCGGCGTGGAAAATGAAGGTCTTCAGCGTCGCCTTCCCGGCGTTCGAGACGGTCCGCGTCACCTCGTTCATCACGCCCACCTGATAGGAGTTCATCAGCAGGGCGAACGCCGCGAGAGACACCAGGAGCACGAGGCTCATCAAGCCGACGAGACGGATCGTCACGGTCGTCCTCGGAACGACTCAGCGGCCGGCATGGTAGTGTCGCGTCTCCGAAATCCCGTTACATTCGGCCGTCGATCCAACCCGGCTGGCTGCGTTGCACCTCGCTTGCGTACCGCTTTGGGTACGCGGCACTTCGGCGCGCCTTGCCATCCGGGCGCCTCGACGGCCTCGATGTTGACGTGATTCCTGAAACGCAACACTGCTGGTGACCTGGTCACGGAACCGGACCTCCCCCGGGCGGTATCGTCGGGTCGGTATTCGCGGCCTCGGGGCCTGTAGGCGATTCGCAAGTGTGCAAGCATCATGCCGGGCAAGCGAGGGAAGATATGTTACTCTTGCTGACGGGACGGGGCCAGCCTTCTGCATGGACTTGAGGGCGCGGCTTTCCGCCACTCCGGGCGGATCGCGAGCGGGCGATTCTCTCTCTTCGGGAACGTCATCGATGAATTTTGCCCAGCGCTGTCTTGCCGTGGCGTGCCTGGCGGCGCTCTCGATCGCACCCGTCCGCGCGCAGGATCATCCCAACTTCGATGCATCGGCCAAGAAGAACGGGACACTCCCGGTCCAGCCGACGCTCTCCCCCCGGGAACAGGCGCTGCTCGAGGCCGGGAAGCCGATCCAACCGACGAGCGCTTCGGGGTTCCCACGTTTGTGTGGGCCGCCCGCTCCCCGGCCGGATCCGCCAAGCCGGGAAGCCCCGCCGCGCGGCCGGAGCAGGCGGCCCGGGCGCACCTCACCCGCTACGCCTCCCTCTACCATCTGGAAGACTCCGACGTCACCGGCGCCCCGCTGCGCTGGGTTCACGACACCGGCAAGGGGGCCATCATCGCGGCCTTCGGGCAGTCGGTGGACGGCATCGAAGTGTTTCGCGATCAGCTCAAGGTGGTCATGGATCGCCGGCTGGATCTCATCGCGCTGTCGGGGCAGGTCCCGGGACGCAAGGCGGCGAACGGCCGGCGCGGGCGCCTTCCTTTCCGTCTGGACGCGGCCCAGGCTCTCGCCGCGGCGCTGCGGGATCAGCAGGAAACCGAGATCGACCCGCGCGACATCCGGATCGCCGGAAAAGGCGCCGGGGGGTACGCCTCGTACGAGCTGGCGCCCGCGCTTCCGGGCGGACCGCGCCTGCTGCAACCGGCCCGTGTGAAGCGAGTCTACTTTCACCTGCCCGAGGGGTTGGAGCCGGGCTATTACGTCGAAATCAATCTGGAAACCCCGCGCAGCGCCACTTCCGCCTACTATTCGTACGTGATCTCGGCGGTGGACGGCAGGCTCCTGTTCCGCCACGACCTGACGGTGTCTGATGCCTACTCCTACCGGGTCTGGGCCGATCTCTCCGGACTCTTCGCCCCGTTCGACGGCCCGCAAGGCAACGCGCCGACGCCGCATCCGACCGGCCTGCCCGATCACTACCAGGCGCCTTTCGTCGCCCCCAACCTAGTGACCCTGCAGAACGGTCCTCTCAGCACCAATGATCCGTGGCTGCCGCCGGGCGCGACGCTGACGCTCGGGAACAACGCCGACGCCTACGCCGACCTTGCCTCCCCCGACGGATTCTCCGCCGGAGACTTCCGAGCCGGGACCACGGGAGCCAACACCTTCGACCGGACCTACAACACCTCGCTTTCCCCTTCGGCCAATCAGACGCAGCAGATGGCGTCGATCACCCAGCTCTTCTTCGACGTCAATTTCTTCCACGACTGGTACTACGACTCCGGCTTCGACGAGATCTCCGGCAACGCCCAGAGCTCCAATTACGGCCGCGGCGGGCTGGAGGGAGACTCTCTCCGCGCCGAGGCCCAGGATTTCAGCGGCCGCAACAATGCCGACATGACGACACCGGCCGACGGGGCGCGCCCCCGGATGCAGATGTACGTGTTCGATGGAAACGGCCTGCGCTCCTTGACCGTCAGCTCGCCGGCCGCCATCGCCGGGACGTACTCCGTCGGGACGGCGAGCTTCGGGCCGGCGGCGTTCAACGTCACGGGGAACGTGACGCTGGTGAACGACGGCTCGACCGCGGGGACCGGCGGCACGATCAACGACGGCTGCCAGTCGCCGTTCGTCAACGCGGCGCAGGTCAGCGGGAAGCTCGCCTTCATCGACCGCGGCGGCTGCAACTTCACCGTCAAGGTCCAGAACGCCCAGGCGAACGGCGCGATCGGCGTGATCATCGCGAACATCGCCTCTTCCTCGAGCCCCACCGTGCCGCCGGAGATGGGCGGCACGCCGGGCGTCACGATCACCATCGGTTCGGTCTCCCTGAACCTGGCGGACGGGAACACGATCCGCCCGCAGCTGGGGAGCGGCGTGAACGCCACGATCTTCCGGGAAGCGGCGATCGATCGGGACGGAACGATCGACAACCAGATCGTGGCGCACGAATGGGGCCACTACATCAGCAACCGCCTGATCGGCGACGGCAACGGCCTGAACACCCAGCAGTCGGGGGGGATGGGCGAGGGTTGGGGCGACTTCCATGCGCTGCTGCTCACCGTCAAGCCGGAGGACGCGGCCGTGCCGTCGAACCCGAGCTTCAGCGGCGTGTACGCGCTGGCCGGCTACACGATGAGCGGCGGCGGCAACAACGGCTACTACTTCGGGATCCGGCGCGTCCCCTACTCGACCGATTTCAGCAAGGATCCGCTCACCTTCCAGCACATCGCCAACGGCGTTCCCCTGCCGAACACCGCCCCCATCGCGTTCGGCGCCGACGGAGCGAACAACGCCGAGGTGCACAACACGGGCGAGGTCTGGACGACGATGCTGTGGGAGTGCTACGCGTCGCTGCTGCGCGACAGCCGGCTCACCTTCAACCAGGCGCGGGATCGGATGCGCGACTATCTGGTCGCCGGCTACAAGCTGACGCCGATCGATCCGACGTTCCTGGAGGCGCGCGACGCGCTCCTGGCGGCCACCTATGCGAACGATCCCGCCGACTACGTCCTCTTCGCCCAGGCGTTCGCGCGCCGCGGGGCGGGACTGCGGGCCGTCGCGCCGGAACGCTTCTCGACCACCCAGCAGGGGGTCGTCGAAAGCTACACGGCCGGAAACGACCTGGCGTTCGTGAGCGCCTCGCTCGTAGATGATCCGCTGTATTGCGACCACGACGGCGTGCTGGACGGCTCCGAGACGGGAACTCTGACCGTCACGCTGAAGAACGTCGGCACCGGCCCGCTGAGCGCCACGACCGGGGTCGTCAGCGCCACGAACGGCTTCGTCTCCTTCCCGAACGGCGGCCAGCTCTCCTTCCCGGCCACCCAGCCTTTCGCCACGACCACCGCGGCGCTCCCCGTGAGCCTCGCGGCCTCCTCCGGAATCGAAACGCTCGATTTCAACATCGCCTTCTCGGATCCCGGCTCCACGATCCCCGGCACCGTGAACGTCCCCTTCCTGCGGCGCGGCAACGCCGACGACCTGCCGAACCAATCGATCACGGAGACCGTCGAAAGCGCCGCCCCTCCCTGGACCATGACCGGAAACCCGAGTCTGGATCAATCCCATCCGTGGCAACGGCTGGAAGTGACGGGAACCGACCATCGCTTCTGGGGCCCCGATTCGGGAGCGTCCTCGGACCAGTACCTCATCTCGCCGGTCTTGAACGTGGCCCCCTCCGGATCCTTCAGCTTCACCTTCCGGCACCGCTATTCGTTCGAATTCGCCACGAATCCCCTCACCTATTTCGACGGCGGCGTCCTCGAGCTCTCCAACAACGGGGGCGTTTCCTGGAGCGACATCGGAGCCGCGGCAACGCCCAGCTATTCGGGCTTCGTGACCGGCGGCCCGTTCGGCGGAAACCCGGCGTTCGTCGGCGTGAGCCCGGGCTATCCCGCGTTCACCACGGTGACCGTCAATCTGGGCGGGAGTTACGCCGGTCAGAGCGTGCGGATCCGGTTCCGGATCGGCACCGACGTCGCCGTCGGCGCCCCGGGCTGGGAGATCGACGACATCGCCTTCACGGGCATCACCAACCTTCCCTTCCGCGGCCTGGTTCCGGATCGCGCCCTGTGCGTCGACGGCGACGCCGACGGGGTCCCCGATCTTACCGACTGCGCCGACCTCGATCCCGCGACCTGGGCCGTTCCCTCGGAGGCGCGGCTGCTCGGTCTGATCGGCTCCCCCACCACTTCGCTCTCCTGGACGGCGCCGGCCTCCCCGGGGAGCTCGACCGTCCTCTACGACCTTCTCCGATCCTCCTCGCCGGCGCTTTTCGGATCGGCCGTCTGTCTGGAGTCGGGGGAGTCGAATCTGGCCGCCGCCGACGCCGGCATCCCGGCCAGCGCCTTCTTCTACCTGATTCGCGCCCGGAACAGCTGCGGCGGGAATCTCGGAAAGGACTCCGCGAACAACCCGCGGAGCGGCGCGATCTGCCCCTGATGGACGGCCCCCCACCCGTGAGAGTAGGGTTAGACCCCATGGCCGGCATCGTCCTGTCGACGTACACTCCGCTCGTTGAGTTTTCGCCTGACGCCGGGGGGAGGGAGAGGAGCATGTATGTTTCACAAAAACACGGATTCCCTCCTGACTGCCGAGACGAACGCTAATCCTTCCCTCGTCGGTATGATCGAACACCCTCTGGGCCTCGGGATCGGGGCCGCCGGCGGAGCGCTCGCCGGCGCCGCATTGGGAAGCTCCATCGCCTTTCCGTTCGGCACCGTCCTCGGCGCGGCGGTCGGGGCCGCCACCGGCGCCCTGGTCGGTCACGGCACGGCGGTCACGGTCAACCCGTCGAAGGATGACCTCTGCTGAAGGGCGCCGCGGCCTTCTCCGCGTAGGACCCCCGCCGCGCTCCGCCCCCCGTTCGGTCCCCGGCCCGCCTCGCCGTTCTGTGGTACCATGACGCCCTTTTTCGCAAAGGATCCGGCGGGGGCGGTCGGGCGCGCATGCCGCAGATCTTCCATCCCAGCACCAACACCATCGCGCGTGTGAGCCTGTTCGGCGCCCTGTTCCTGGTGGGCGGCCTGCTCTGGGTCCTGCTGGAAGTGCAGCGCTCTTCCTACGTCACGGGAAAGGGCGTTCCGGTCACCCAGCCGGTGCCGTTCTCCCACCAGCATCACGTCGCGGGGATCGGCCTCGATTGCCGCTACTGCCACACTTCGGTCGAGACTTCCGCGTTCGCCGGCATCCCTCCGACCCAGACCTGCATGATCTGCCACAGCCAAATCTGGAACGACTCTCCGGCGCTCGAACCCGTCCGGGAGAGCTATCGGACCGGCGTGTCGCTGCAGTGGAACCGGGTGGACGACCTGGCCGATTTCGTCTACTTCGACCACAGCGTGCACGTCGCGAAAGGGGTGGCCTGCGTGACCTGCCACGGCCGGGTGGACCGGATGCCGCTGGTGTACAAGAATGCTTCGCTGCAGATGGAATGGTGCCTGGAGTGCCACCGCCATCCCGGAAATTATCTCAGCCCCCGGGAGGCCGTGTTCCGCATGGAGGATGCGCCGGGCGGCCGCCCCGCGGCCGCGGCGCTGGTGAAATCGTACGAAGTCCGAACCCGCACCGACTGTTCGACGTGCCACCACTAAGTTAAGGTCGCGTCCGGACGGGACGAGGGAGCGCAAGGCATGAGCGAAAAGCCCGGAACAACGCGGCCGTCGGCGGCGGCGCCGTGGCGCAGCCTGGAGGACCTCGCCGGCGCCGCGCGCGTGCGGGAGGCTGTCGTGCGGGAGTTTCCGGAGCTCGCCTCCGAATGGGACGACCCGGCGGGGCGCCGGCAGTTCCTCCGCCTCATGGGCGCCTCCCTGGCGCTCGCGGGGCTGGCGAAGTGCTCCCCTCCTTCCGGCGAGAAGATCGTCCCCTTCGTCACGCAACCCGAGGAGCTGGTCCCCGGGAAGCCGCTGCGCTACGCCACCGCCATCCGGCTCGCGGGGGCGACCGTTCCGGTCCTGGTCACGAGCACCATGGGGCGGCCGGTCAAAATCGAAGGGAATCCCGAGCATCCTGAAAGCCTCGGAGCGACCGACGCTTTCACTCAGGCGGCTCTCCTCACGCTCTACGATCCGGAGCGTTCGAAGACCGTCACGCACCTCGGCGAGATTCGCCCGTACGGGGATCTCCTGGGAGTCCTTCGCGAGGCTTCCGAGGCGCAGCGCGCCACCGGCGGTTCGGGGGTGCGCCTCCTCACGGGCGCGGTGACTTCGCCCACGCTGGCGGCGCAGATCGAGGAGCTCCTGCGCGTCTTTCCGCGGGCCCGATGGTGCCGGCACGAGGCGGCCGACGAGGAGAACGTCCTCGCCGGCGCCCGCCTCGCGTTCGGCGAGACGCTCGAGCCTCGCTACCACCTGGATCGGTGCGACGTGATCCTGGCGCTCGACTCCGATTTCCTCGTGGAAGGCCCGGGGCATCTCCGCCGGGCCCGCGACTTCGCGCGCCGGCGCCGCGTCGCTCCGCCCGGAGAGGCGCGCGCCGCCGGATCGCCCCCCTCCATGAGCCGGCTCTACGTCGCGGAGAGCATGCCGAGCCTCACCGGCGCCCGGGCCGATCATCGCTTCCGGGTGCGCGCTTCCGACATCCGCGCCCTCGCCTCGGCGATCGCCGCCCGGCTGGGCGTTCCCGGCGCCCGTCCGCCGCGCGGCGTGCCGGGGATCTCCGAGCGCGACCTGGCGGCTGTGGCGAAGGATCTGGCGCGGGGAGCCGGCCGCAGCCTCGTCGTGGCGGGGCCCGGTCAGCCGCCGGAGGTTCATGCCCTGGCCCACGCGATGAACCACGTCTTGGGAAGCCTCGGCGCCGCCGTAACGCTCCATTCTCCGGTCGACGCGGCGGCGGCGGGCGCGGAGAGCCTCGCCGATCTGGCGCGCGACATGGGAGCGCGGAACGTCCAGCTCCTGCTCATCGCCGGCTGCAACCCGGTCTTCACCGCTCCCGCCGACCTTCCCTTCGGCGCCCTGCTCGCGAAGGTGGGCCTGACCGTGCACCTGGGCCTCTACGACGACGAGACCGCGGCCCGCTGCCAGTGGCACGTTCCGGAAGCGCACGATCTGGAGTCGTGGAGCGACGCGCGCAATCCCGACGGGAGCGTCACGATCCTCCAGCCCCTCATCGAGCCGCTGTACCACGGTAAGACGGCGCACGAGCTGATCGCCGCCCTGACCGACCGGCCGCAGCGCTCGAGCGCCGAGATCGTCAAAGAGCGCTGGGCCGCTCTGCTTCCGGCCGGAGGGTTCGAGAACCCCTGGCGCCGCGCGCTGCACGACGGCTTCGTCGCCGGGACCGCCGCGCCGCCCCGCGAAGTGAGGTGGCGCGGGGCGTCCGAACCGCCGACGCCCGGCGCCGGCCCGGCTCCGGCGGGCCTGGAGCTGGTCTTCAAGACCGACCCGTCGATCTTCGACGGCCGTCTCGCCAACAACGGCTGGCTCCAGGAGCTGCCGCGGCCGCTCACCAAGCTGACCTGGGACAACGCCGCCATCCTCAGCCCCGCGACGGCGCGCCGGCTGTCGCTGGAAAACGAGGACATGGTGGGGCTCAAGACGGCCGGACGCCGCGTCCGCGCGCCGGTGTGGATCCTGCCGGGGCACGCCGACGACTCGGTGACGGTCCATCTCGGCTACGGGAGGCGGCGGGTCGGGAGAGTCGGGCGGAAGGCCGGGTTCGACGCCTACGCCCTGCGCCTCTCCGGGGCGCGCTGGATCGCGACGTCCGTCTCGGTCGAGCGCACCGGAGCGCGGCACTCCCTGGCGGCGACGCAGGACCACGGGAGCATGGAGGGGAGGGCCATCGTACGCCACGCGACGCTGGCGCACTACGCCAGCCACCCGCGCTTCGCGCAGGAGATCGAGGAGGATCCCCCGGCCGAGCTGTCCCTGGTTCCGGCCGTGCAATACGCCGGTCACGCCTGGGGGATGGCGATCGACCTGAACGCCTGCACCGGCTGCAACGCGTGCACCATCGCCTGCCAGGCGGAGAACAACATCCCCGTCGTCGGCAAGGATCAGGTGAAAGTGAACCGCGAGATGCACTGGATCCGGGTCGACCGCTACTTCGAGGGCGATCCGGAATCGCCGAGCGTGCTGCACCAGCCCGTCCCCTGCATGCAGTGCGAGAACGCGCCGTGCGAGCAGGTCTGCCCGGTCGCGGCGACCGCTCACAGCTCCGAAGGCCTCAACGACATGGTCTACAACCGGTGCGTCGGGACCCGGTATTGCGCGAACAACTGCCCTTACAAGGTGCGGCGCTTCAATTTCCTGCAGTACAGCGACTACGACTCGCCCACGTCGCGGCTGCTGTTCAATCCCAACGTCACCGTCCGGACGCGGGGCGTCATGGAGAAGTGCACCTATTGCGTCCAGCGGATCAACGCGGCGCGCAACGAGGCCGAGGTGGAGGGGCGCGCCCTCCGCGACGGAGAGATCCTGACCGCTTGCCAGCAGGTGTGCCCGTCGGAGGCGATCGTCTTCGGCGATCTGAATGATCCGGGCAGCCGGATCGCGAACCTCAAGAAGGACCCGCGGAACTACGCCCTTCTCGGGAACCTGAACACGCGTCCCCGGACGACCTACCTGGCGTCGCTTTCGAACCCGAACCCCGAGATCCTGACCCCGCGACATGAGGAAGAAGAGTGAGCGAAACGGATCCGCGCGACGCCAGGTCCGACCCGGCCGGGTCGCCGCCGCTGCTGGCGCCGGGCCACACCTTCGCCACGATCAGCGACAAGATCGGCTCGATCGTGCTGGCGCGCGGCACCCGGTTCGGATGGCTGATCGGCTTCGCCGTCTCCTTCGCGCTGCTGATGCTCTTCCTGGTCGCGGTCGGCGTCGTCCTGGCGCGCGGCATCGGGGTCTGGGGAAACAACATCCCGGTCGGATGGGGATTCGACATCATCAACTTCGTCTGGTGGATCGGCATCGGGCACGCCGGCACGCTGATCTCCGCCATCCTGCTGCTCCTGCGCCAGACGTGGCGGAACTCCATCAACCGTTTCGCCGAGGCGATGACGCTGTTCGCCGTCGCCTGCGCCGGGATGTTTCCCCTGCTCCACATGGGGCGCCCCTGGTTCGCCTACTGGATGGGTCCCTATCCGAGCACCATGGGGATCTGGCCGAACTTCCGCAGCCCGCTCGTCTGGGACGTCTTCGCCGTCTCGACCTACGCCACGGTCTCGGCGCTCTTCTGGTTCGTCGGCCTGATCCCCGATCTGGCCACGCTGAGGGACCGATCCAAGAAGCGCGCCGCCCGCATCCTCTACGGCATGCTGGCGATGGGCTGGCGCGGGTCGGCCATGCACTGGCACCGTTACGAAGTCGCGTCGCTGCTCCTCGCCGGCCTCGCCACACCCCTGGTCGTCTCGGTGCACACGGTGGTGAGCTTCGATTTCGCCATCGCCATCGTCCCCGGCTGGCACGCCACGATCTTCCCCCCTTATTTCGTGGCGGGCGCCATCTACGCCGGGTTCGCCATGGTGCTCCTGATCGCCATTCCCCTGAGAGCAGTCTACGGGCTCCAGGACTTCATCACGCTCGCCCATCTGCGGAACATGGCCAAAGTCCTGCTGGCGACGTCGATGATCGTCTGCTACGGCTACGCCATCGAGGCGTTCTTCTCCTGGTACAGCGGCAATCCGAACGAGCGGTTCATGATGCTGAACCGGATGACGGGACCCTACGCCTGGACCTACTGGACCCTTCTGGCCTGCAACCTCGTGACCCCTCAGCTGCTCTGGTTCTCCAAGGTGCGCGACTCCATCGCCTCCCTGTTCGGGATCTCCCTCGTGGTGAGCCTGGGGATGTGGCTGGAGCGCTTCGTGATCATCGTGGTCAGCCTGAGCCGCGATTTTCTGCCCTCCTCGTGGGGCATGTACTATCCGACCCGCTGGGATTTCGCGACCTTCTTCGGGACCATTGGGCTCTTCCTGACGCTGCTCTTCCTGTTCATCCGGTTCCTGCCGATGATCTCGATCTTCGAGATGCGCGCCATCCTGCCCGAGGCGGAGGTGGAGGATCATGCCGCGCGCTGAGACGCCTCTTTACGGGTTGATGGCCGAGTTCGCGGACGCCACCTCCATCGTCGCCGCGGCGCGGCGGGCGCACGCGGAAGGCTACCGGCGGATCGACGGCTACTCGCCGTTTCCGATCGAGGAGCTGGGCGAGGCGCTCGGCACCCGCACCCGCGGGCGCCTTCCGAAGATCGTCTTTGCGGGAGGGCTGCTCGGATGCGCCGCGGGCTTCGGGCTGCAGTACTGGTGCTCCGCCGTCGACTACCCGTTGAACATCGGAGGGAAGCCGCTCAACAGCTGGCCGTCGTTCATCCCGATCACTTTCGAGCTGACCATCCTCTTCGCGTCGCTTGCGGCGGTGCTGGGAATGCTCGGGCTCAACGGCCTGCCGCGGCCCTATCACCCCGTGTTCAACGTCCCGGAGTTCCGCCTCGCCAGCCGGGACCGCTTCTTCCTGTGCATCGAGGCGAGCGATCCGAAGTTCGATGCCTCCGCCACGCGCCTGTTTCTCGAATCGCTCACGCCGGGTCAGGTCTATGAAGTGGCGAGCTGAGCCCCTGATCCTCGCTCTGGCGCTGCTGGGCGGCATGGCGTGCCGCCAGAAGATGGCGGATCAGCCCGCCTACCGGCCGCTGGAGCACAGCGACTTCTGGGGCGACGACCGCTCGGCGCGGCCCGCCGTGCCGGGCACCGTCGCGCGCGGCCACCTCGAGGAGGACGAAATCTACTTCGCGGGCAGGCGCGGCGCCGAATTCGCGCCGCGGATTCCGCTGCGGGTCGATCGGAAGACGCTGGAGCGGGGCCGCGAGCGTTACGACATCTTCTGCGCTCCCTGCCACGATCGCCTCGGCGAAGGGCTGGGGATGGTGGTGCGTCGCGGCTACCCGCGGCCTCCGACGCTGCACCAGGATCGGCTGCGCGAGGCGCGGCCGGGCTATCTCTTCGACGTGATCACCCGGGGCTTCGGGCGGCAGGCGGGCCTCGCCGCCCAGATCCCCGTGGCGGATCGATGGGCGATCGTAGCGTACGTCCGGGCGCTGCAATGGTCACAGCACGCCCCGCTCGCCGCCGTGCCGCCGGAGGAGAGGAAGCGGCTCGAATCGATGCCGCCGGCGGCGCCCGCGGCGGGGAGGGACGGCCGATGAGCCCCGCCGCCCTGCGCCGCGAGACGCCCGCCGTCGAGGCGGCCGCTCCGAGCTTCGCGGCGCTGCGCGGTCGCTCGCTGCTCGTCGGCGTGGCGGGATTCGTCGCGCTGCTGGCGGGGGGGCTTCTCGATCCGCCGCAGTTCTACCGCTCCTACCTCATCGGTTATTCGCTGTGGCTCGGCATCGCGCTGGGCTGCCTCGGCATCCTGATGCTCCAGCACCTCTCCGGCGGCGCCTGGGGAGTCGTGCTGCGCCGCCTCCTCGAGGCCGCCGCGATGACGCTTCCCTTCCTGTTCGTCCTGTTCACGCCGCTGCTCTCGGGCCTCCGCCGCCTCTATCCCTGGGCCGACGAGAAGCTGGTCGCCGCCGATCCGATTCTGCGGCACAAGAGCGCTTATCTGAATCCCGTGGGGTTCACGCTGCGGGCCGTCGTCTACTTCGCGATCTGGTCGGCGCTCGCCATCGTCCTGAACCGCTGGTCCGATCGCCAGGACCGCACCGGCGATCCGCTGCTGGTGGATCGGCTGGCGAAGCTCTCGGGCGCGGGAATCGCGCTCTACGTCCTGGCGATGACGTTCGCCTCGGTCGACTGGATGATGTCGCTGGAGCCTCACTGGTTCTCGACCCTCTACGGCCTTCTGGTCGTGATGGGACAGGCGCTCTCGGCCCTGGCATTCGCGATCCTGGTCCTGGCGAGCCTGGCGGCCCGGCCGCCGCTGCGCGGCAGGATCGGCCCGCGCCACTTTCACGATCTCGGGAAGCTCCTGCTGGCGTTCGTGATGGTCTGGACCTATTTCGCCTTCTCCCAGTTCCTGATCATCTGGGCCGGCAACCTCCCCGAGGAGATTCCCTGGTACCTCAAGCGGCTGACCGGAGGGTGGCAGTGGTTCGGCTTGGCGTTGGCTGTTTTCCAGTTCGCCTTCCCTTTCGTGCTCCTGCTGTCGATGCGGCTCAAGCGAAACCCGCGGAGGCTCGCCCAGGTCGCCGGGCTGCTGCTTCTCACGCGGCTGCTCGACGTGGCCTGGACGATCGCCCCGGCGTTCCATCCCGGGCGGCTGGCGATCCACTGGATGGATCTGGCGGCTCCCGTGGCCGTCGGGGGGATCTGGCTGGCGCTCTTCCTGCGCTTCCTCGAGAGGAAGCCGCTGCTGCCGCTGGGGGATCCGTTCCTGAAGGAGTCGATCGATGACGCCCGCTAGGCACGGCGGCGCAGCGGGCCGATACGAAGCCCGTGACGCGCGGGTTCGCACGCTCGCCTGGCTGCTGGCGACCCTTCTCGCGGGCATGGTGGCCGTCCTCTTCCTGATGAAGGCCCTCTTCGCGCACCTCGCTCTCAGCGAGGAGAGGCGGCCGGCGATCCCCTCGACGCTCGCCGGCACCCGAAGCAACGTCCCTCCCGAGCCGCGGCTGCAGAACACCCCGCTGGACGATCTGCGGCGGCTGCGCGCCGAGGAGGACGCGGCGCTCTCGTCCTACGGCTGGGTCGATCGCGGCGCGGGAATCGTCAGGATCCCGATCGATCAGGCGATCGAGATGACGGAAAAGGCCGCCGCGGCGGAGCCGGGAGCGCCCGAGGCCGGGGCCCCGGGCGGGCGGCGATGAGGCGGCGCGGGACGATCGTGGCGCTTTCGGCGCTGGCAGCGCTGGCGCTGGCACCGGCGACGAGCCGGGGAGCGGCGGCCCGCGCGTCCGCCGACCCCACCCCGGCGGTGTTGCGCGGCGTGGGGCTGGAGCAGCGGCTCGGGAGGGAGGTGCCGGGGGATCTGGTTTTCCGCGACGAGTCGGGCGGGGCGGTTCGCCTGGCCGAGCTTCTCGGCCATCGTCCCGTGATTCTGACGCTGAACTACTACCGCTGTCCGATGCTCTGCACGATGGAGCTCAACGGGCTGGTCGCGTCGCTGCGCACCCTGGCGCTCGATCCGGGGAAGGATTTCCGGCTCGTGACGGTGAGCATCGACCCGCGGGAGACGCCCGATCTGGCGGCGGCCAAGAAGGCGATCTACGTCCGGAGCTACGGCCGTCCCGGCGCCGCGGAGGGATGGCGATTCCTCACGGGCGAGGAGCCGGCCATCCGCAGGCTGAGCGAAAGCGTCGGCTACCGCTACGCCTACGACGAGGCCAGCGGCCAGTTCGCCCACGCCGCCGGAATCCTGATCCTGACTCCCTCCGGACGGATCTCGCGGGTCTTCTACGGAATCGATTTCCCGCCGCGGGACTTGCGCCTGGCACTGGTCGAGTCGTCGGAGGGCAAGATCGGCAGGCTCGCCGACCGGCTCCTGCTTTTCTGCTATCACTACGATCCCGTCACGGGCCGTTACGGCTTCGCGGCGCTGGCCGCCATGCGGCTCGCGGGCGCCCTCACCGCTGTCGGGGCCGGTTCGGTGATCCTTCTGATGCTCCGCCGCGAGCGCCGCCGGCGCTCCCCGGCGGCCCCGGAGTCGGCCCCCCGTGCACTCTGACTTCCCGCTCTTCCCCGTTCAAGGCTCCGCGCAGGCGCGGGAGGTCGACCTCCTGTTCGTGACGACCGTGCTGCTCGCTCTGTTTTTCGCGACCCTGATCTCGGTGCTTCTGATCGTCTTCGCCGTCAAGTACCGGCGCCGCCCGAAAGACAGGCCGCCCGCGCCGATCCACGGCTCGACCGTCCTGGAGATCCTCTGGTCGTCGATCCCCTTTGTCCTGGCGATGGTGATTTTCGCCTGGGGCGCCGCCGTCTATTTCCGGCTGAACCGCCCTCCGGACGACACCATGACGGTGAACGTCGTGGGCAAGCGCTGGATGTGGAAGCTGCAGCACCCGTCGGGACGGCGCGAGATCAACGAGCTGCACGTCCCGGTGGGGACCGCGGTCCGGCTGAACCTGACCTCGGAGGACGTGATCCACAGTTTCTACGTTCCGGCGTTCCGGGTGAAAGCCGACGCCCTGCCCGGCCGGTACACGACGACCTGGTTCCAAGCGACCCGCCCCGGCCGCTACCACCTTTTCTGCGCCGAGTACTGCGGCACGCAGCATTCGGGAATGATCGGATGGGTCGAGGCGATGGAGCCGGAGGCCTTCCAGGCGTGGCTTTCGGGAGGGCCCGGCCAGGTCCCCATGGCGGCCGCCGGGGAGCGCCTGTTCAACGACCTGGGGTGCGTGACCTGCCATTCCGCCCGCTCGGGCGACCGCGGCCCGTCGCTCGACGCGCTCTACGGCAGCACGATCCGCCTGCAGACGGGCGAGACCGTCACCGCCGACGCCGCCTACCTGCGCGAGGCGATCCTGTTTCCCGCCGCCAGGGTGACGGCCGGCTACCTCCCGGTGATGCCGACGTTCCGCGGGCTGGTGAACGAGGAGGGAATCCTCGAGTTGATCGAATATCTCAAGTCGCGCGCCGAGTCGCAGGGCGGCGCGGCTGCGGCCGCGGTGGCTCCGGCGCGGTCGCCGTCCCCCGGCAAGGAGGTCCCCACGCCATGAGCGGCACGCCGGCCGGCCGGCATTACCTGAACTCCGCCTACGGAATCCGCTCGTGGCTGCTCACGGTGGATCACAAGCGGATCGCCCTGCTCTACCTCACCTCGGTGACGCTGATGTTCATGCTGGGAGGGGTGTTCGCCGCGCTGGTGAGGCTGGAGCTCCTCACCCCCGCCGGCGACTTCTTCCACGCCGACACGTACAACAAGATGTTCACGATGCACGGCATCGTCATGGTCTTCTTCTTCCTGATCCCGGGGATTCCCGCGGTCCTCGGGAACTTCCTGATCCCGATGATGGTCGGAGCGCGGGATCTCGCTTTTCCGCGGCTCAACCTGCTGAGCTGGTACCTGTTCACCATCGGCGCGGTGTTCACCCTGTTCAACATCGTCATCGGCGGCGTGGACACCGGCTGGACCTTCTACACTCCCTACAGCTCCGCCTACACGACGACCAACATCGTGCCCGTGGCGCTGGGCATCTTCATCAGCGGCTTCTCCTCGATCCTCACCGGGCTGAACTTCATCGTCACGATCCACAAGATGCGCGCTCCCGGGCTGACCTGGTTCCGCCTTCCACTGTTCGTCTGGGCCCATTACGCCTACAGCATCATCGTCATCCTGGGGACGCCGGTGATCGCCATCACCATCGTGCTGCTGGCGCTCGAGCGCGTCTTCCATCTCGGGTTCTTCGACCCCGCGCTGGGGGGCGACCCCGTCCTGTTCCAGCACTTCTTCTGGTTCTACAGCCACCCCGCCGTCTACATCATGATTCTGCCGGCCATGGGGGTCATCAGCGAGATCATCGCCTGCTTCTCCCGCAAACGGGTGTTCGGCTATTCGTTCGTCGCCGCCTCCAGCCTGGCGATCGCCCTGCTCGGCTTCCTGGTCTGGGGGCACCACATGTTCGTCAGCTCCCAGTCGGTCTTCGCGGGGCTCATCTTCTCGATCCTCAGCTTCCTGGTGGCGATTCCTTCCGCGGTGAAAGTGTTCAACTGGACTTCCACCCTCTACCGCGGCTCGATCTCGTTCCAGACCCCGATGCTCTACGCCTTCGGGTTCCTCGGGCTGTTCACGATCGGCGGCCTGACCGGACTCATGCTGGCGACCTTGGGGATCGACGTGCACGTCCACGACACCTATTTCATCGTGGCCCACTTCCACTACATCATGGTGGGAGGGACGGTGATGGCCTACCTGGGGGGCTTGCACTACTGGTGGCCGAAGATCACGGGCCGGATGTATCCCGAGTGGTGGGGGCGCCTCTCGGCCCTGATCGTCTTCATCGGCTTCAACCTGACGTTCTTTCCGCAGTTCATCGTCGGCTACCTGGGGATGCCCCGCCGCTACTACGCCTACCCGCCGGAGTTCCAGGTGCTCAACGTCATGTCGACCGCCGGCGCCTCGATCCTCGGGGTCGGCTACCTCATCCCTCTCGTCTACATGATCTGGTCGATGCGCTACGGCAAGGCCGCCACGGCCAATCCCTTCGGCGCCACCGGTCTGGAATGGCAGACCTCTTCGCCCCCCGCGACCGAGAATTTCGCGGAGCCGCCGATCGTGACCGAGGAAGCGTACGCTTACGACCGGATTCCGGTTCCGGAGCGAGGCGTCTATGCCGGCTGAAGCGCGCGTCGCAGGGCCGAAGACCGCTCACGCCCATCAGTTCGAGGACGCCGGGCAGCAGCGCGAGGCGGTGACCCTGGGGATGTGGGTCTTCCTGGTGACGGAGATCCTGTTCTTCGGCGGGTTGTTCCTGGCGTACGCCGTCTACCGCTGGAGCTTTCCGGCGGCCTTTACCCTGGCCAGCCGCCATCTCGACGTCCTCCTCGGGGGGGTGAACACCGTCGTCCTGATCGGCAGCAGCCTGACGATGGCGTTCGCGGTGCACGCGGCGCAGACGGGCCGCCGCCGGGCGCTTTCCCTGTTCCTGCTGCTGACGATGCTTCTCGGGGGGGTGTTCCTGGGGATCAAGGCAGTGGAATATCACGCCAAGTTCGTCGAGCGCCTGATCCCAGGGGCCTCGTTCATGATGTCGGAGGAGAACGCTCCGGCCCATTTCGACCCCGCGACCGATCCGGCGATCGCCGCGGGAGTCCCCTCGGTCGATCCGGGCGCCGAAGCCGACCTCCAGCGTCACGCTCAGATCTTCTTTTCCCTGTACTTCGCGATGACCGGGATGCACGCCCTCCACATGGTCATCGGCCTCGGCCTTTTGACATGGCTCCTGTTCGGGGCGGCGCGCGGCCGCTTCCGCCCCGGCGCCGACGCGCCCGTCGAGATCGTCGGGCTGTACTGGCACTTCGTGGACATCATCTGGATTTTCCTCTTTCCGCTGCTCTACCTCATCGGCAGGCACGCCTGATGTCCGAGCGCATCGTTCCTCGACGCGTCTACGTCACCGTGTTCGCCCTGTTGATCTTCTTCACGATCGTCACCGTCTGGGCGGCTTTCGCGGACCTCGGCCGCCTCAACCTGGCGGTGGCGCTGGGCATCGCCACCCTCAAGGCCACCCTGGTGATCCTCTACTTCATGCACGTGCGCTACAACCCCCGGCTGATCTGGCTCACCCTGGCGCTCGCGGTCTCCTGGCTCGGGATGCTGTTGATCAGCGTCCTGACCGACTACGCCAGCCGCGGGTGGATTCCCTTCCCGGGCAAGTGACGGGGGGCCGGCGCCGCGGCTCAGGACCCCCAAAGGCGGGCCGTCGCGGCCGATTCTCGACGCACCGCCTCAGGGACCCATCTCCAGGATCAGCAGACCGTGAGCGAGGTAGATCTCAACGAGAATGTCCCCCCGAACTGTAACCTTGTGTTGAGCAGGACCATTCGCGCGTGGAGTCTCCCTCGCTCTCATCCTCATCGTCCGTGCTGTCCGTATCCAAGTCATCGTCCCGCTCCATCTGGCATCCTGGAAGTGCGCGCTCAAGTTCTGGAAGGAAGAGCGAGGGTTCAGCACGGAAATCGGTGATCTTCAAACTCACCATGTCTAACTCAGGATCGAAATCTCATTCAGCAACTCCGGAGAGGAACTTCCGCGCCGGTGGATAGGCTGTGGCGAGATCGCTGTAATAGAAGGTGCCGTCGGAAACGATCTTGTTATGCAGTTGCTTTCGGACATCCCGCTCGCTATCACCCAGGCAAGGATGAGAGGCACAGGTGACTACGGCGACCGCGATGCCGGCCAGGACCTGCGCCTGACTCGTCTCCGTCCGCCCGGCTTTGAGGGGGGAGAAGTTGTGCAGAGCAGTAACACCATCACGCCGATCAAACTCTTCAGGCCACCCAACTCTTGTTTGTTCCACATAATCGCCTCCTGTTTCAAATGTACAGGCAAGGCGCCACCGAGAGCGCTGGAATTCTTAGGTTCTGCTGGGATTGGACCGCGGTGCTGCGAGAGGACGGGGGATATTAGGGGTTACCAGAACCGGCTCCGCGTGCCCGCCGAATTCCCTTCCGGTGCTATGAGGCCATCGGCAGAAGAACATCTGGGCTCAAACGCCCGATTCTCCCGAACATTCTGCTCTCGTTTCTCACTCAAGGACATTCCCTGGAGGAACCAGCGTCTCAAGGGGGAGAATCCCGGTGCTGAATTAGCGGCCAATCCCAAACATCATGCCGATTATTCGCAGGCAAATTGGGAATCCTCCGATACCAGCTAGGATAGAAGCGGTCCTAAGGAACCTCAGGACTGGATAATCCAAGGATCTTGGATCATACTTAGGAACCTTAGCGGTTAGACCTAACAGCAACACCACGACGCTTAACGCAAAAATCACACATACATATATCCAATCTGTGCTCAATGTTATCACACTCTTAATTCAGCAGTGTTATAGACAATTGAACTGTTGACGTGTGATCGCCGAAACATCGGCTTCAATCAGCGCCATGGTGCCAATCGCATGAATTGGCAAGATTCCTCGCGATTGTGAACGAAGGTCCACTGCCATGAACCTACTCGGTGGTCCATTTCACGGGCGCTACTCGGCTCGCAAGGCAACGAGGGGATCGATGCGGGCGGCGCGGCGGGCCGGAATCCAGCACGCGCAGACGGCGACGAGGCCGATCAGCAACGAGATGCCGGCGTAGATCCGTGGATCGAAGGGCTGGACATCGAACAAGAAGCTTTGTAACAGGCGAGTCAGGCCGAGCGCTGCGATGGCGCCGAGCAGGATGCCGGCGGCCGCGAGTTTCAGGCCCTGCATGACGACCATCCGCTGCATCGCGCCCGGACCGGCCCCGAGCGCCATCCGGATGCCGAATTCGCCCGTGCGCTGGCCGACCATATACGCCATCACGCCGTAGAGTCCGATGCTGGCGAGCACCACCGCCAACCCGGCGAAGATCGTGAGCAGCACCATGACGAGGCGCCGATCCGCGCTCGTCTGGGCGATGAGCGCCGTCATCGTCTGTGGGTCCAGCAGCGGCAATCCCGCGTCGACCTCCTTCAAGGCAGCTCGCGCCGCGGAGGCGACGGCGGCCGGATCGCCCTCCACCCGCAGAACCAGAGAGGCAAAATTCTCGGGACGTTGCAGGATGGGGAGGAAATACTCCGCCACCGGGGGTGACGTCAGGTCGTTCGAATGGTTGTCGGCCACCACGCCCACGACCTCCGACTGGATCTGGCCCATGCCGGTCACGAGCTTCTGCCCGATCGGGCTCTCGCGGCCGAAGAACTGGCGGGCCATCGTCTCATTGAGGATGACGACGTGCGGCGCCTCGGGGCTGTCTCGATCCTCGAAATCGCGCCCCGCCAGGAGCCGGATGCCGAGGGTGGCGAACATGCGCGGGCTCACCAGGTGGCGGAGCGCCAGAGGACGCTCGCTCAGCGGCGGCAGGTCGCGGCCGGCGACCGCTATGGGTGCCTGCGTGTTGGCGCCGCTCAGCGGCAAAGCGTCGTTCAGCGCCACGGATCTCACGCCCGGGAGCTGGGCCATGCGCTCCAGCACGCGGTGGTAGAAGCTCGCGAGCTCGGGCTTGGTCTCGTACCGGCTCGGGGGCACGTTGAGGAAGCCGACGAACAATCCTGCCGGCTGGAACCCGGGGGCGACGCCCTGGAGGCGCGCGAAGCTCGTGAGCAGGAGGCTGGCGGAGACCAGGAGCACGAGGGACAGCGCGATCTCGCCGATAAGCAGGCCCAGCCGGAAACGGCTTTCCGCGACGCCGCGGGTCGACCCCCGTGGGGAGGCCTTCAGGGCGTCGTTCACGTCATGACTCGCCGCCCGCAGCGCGGGCACGATGCCCATCGCCAGGCCCGTGAGCAACGCGAGGCCCGCGGTGAACGCGAGCACCGCCGGATCGATTCCGACCTCGAGGGAGCGCGGTATGAAATCCCGTCCGGCCTGGAGGAACCCTTGGAGGCTCCACTGCGCAAAGAGCAGACCGAGGGCCGCGCCGATCACGGCTACGAGAAGACTTTCCAAGAGGAACGGCCGGATGACGCAGCTCCGGCTGGCACCCAGGGCGAGGCGCACGGCGACCTCCTTGCTGCGGCCGGTGAAGCGGGCGAGCAGCAGATTGACGACGTTGGCGCAGGCGATCAGAAGCACGCAGCCGACGGCGCCAAAGAGCACCACGAACGTCCTACGCTGGTTGCCCACGAGGCTCTCGAGCAGGGGGTCCACGGCCGCCTGCGCGGGAGCGTCGACGTTCTTCGGATACTTTGCCCGGTAGCTCCCGGCGAGCAGGCTCACGTTCTCGCGCGCCTGCTTCAGCGTGACGCCGGGCTTGAGGCGGCCGATGACCTGGAAAGTGAAGGCGCCGTTGTCAATCTGCGCCGGCACGAGGAAAGGCACTTCCACCGGGCGCGGGGCCCAGAGGTCGGTCTGGTTGAACGGGAAACGCGAAAGCGCCGGCGGCAGGATGCCGATGATCGTGTGGGGCCGGCCATCGAGCGTCAGGGGCTGGCCGAGCGCTGCCTGGCTGCCTAGGAACCGCTTCTGCCAGAAGTTGTAGCTGATCAGGACGACGTCGGCGCCGCCCGCCCGGTCCTCCTCGGCGGAGAAGTACCGCCCATAGAGCGGTCGCACCCCGAGCACCGCCAGGTAGTTGGCCGAGGCCATCACGCCCTGGACCAGCTCCGGGGCGTCGCGGCCGCTGAGCGTGAAGCCGTTGAAGGCCGCGACCGCCAGGTCGCTGAACACCTGTTGGTGGTCGCGCACGACGAGGAAACGAGGCCAGGAGAAGGGAACGTCGTTGAGCTGACGCTCCGGAAGCGACGACCTCAGCTGCACCAGCCGTTCGGGGTTCGCGTAGGGCAGCGGACGCAGGAAGAGCGAGTTGATGATGCTGAACATCGCGCTGTTCGCGCCGATCCCGAGCGCGAGGGCGAGGACCGCGATCAGGGAAGAGCCGGGCGACTTGATCAGCTGGCGAAGCGCGTAGCGGAGATCGGAAATCATCTTAGAATGACGGTTACTCGGTGCTCCCACTGTAAGTGTTGGGTCCTATGCTTCAGGAGGCTCATCATAACGCATCCGGCGGATCGGGACATCCTGATCTTATTACGATCCGACTTCTGCGTATGTTACGGGCAGAGTGAGAAAAGCGGCGCGGGGCGCTTCAGTCCCGGACGGAGGAGGGCGCCGGCGGGGAGGATCTCGGCGCCGCGGGGAAGCCGGAGGCCGGGGATTCGGCTGGACCGTCGGCGGCGCCGGGGGTTGCGGGCGGGTCGCCCGCCAGGAACAGACCGTAAGGGACGAAAAAGGCCGGAACGGAGGAAACCTCGGAGCATCCGGCCGCTTCCCTTTCGAGGGCGGCCTCCCGCTCCCGGGCCGCCACCCAACGCTGTAGCCGCTGCGCTTCGGCGCGATCCGGCTGGGCTTTCGCGAAGCGCTCCGCCATGCGCTCCGCGCCCCCCCAATCGCCGACCCGGACGGCGGCGGCGGCGATGAGCGGACAGGCGCCGCGCTCCATGCGCGCCGCGTCCGGGGACGAGGAGACGGCGGCCGACGCGGCATCGAGGATCCTTTCCGCTTCCGCCACGTCGCCACTCTCGGAGGCAACGCGGATGCGCTTCAAGGCGGCTGCCTGGAGGCGGTCCCGCCCGCTCGTCTGCGCCGGGAAAATCTGCAGGTCGATTTCGGCGATCCGGTAGGCCGAATCGAAGCGGCCCGCTTCATATTCCGTGCGGAAGGCCCGCGCCAGCAAAGCGGTCAGCACCTCGGAGCGCAACGCCAGCTCCGGCTGCAATTGCGCCTCCTCCCGGAAGTGGATCGCCGCGCGCAGCGGATCGCCCCCCTCCAGGGCCCTCCGGCCGGTGTTGTGCCAGACGAACGCCACGGCGCGCTCGAGATCGACGACATGGTCCTCGATCCAGAGCCCGGCGGCCGCGGCCGGCGATCCCGGGACCCCCGACCCGCCGTATTCGAGTCCCGCGATGCGGGTTTGGTCTTCCGGCTCGGGGCGCTGATGGAAGTCGAATCCGATGCGGGAAGTGGTTTCCACGTCCACGACGCGCGGACCGAGCTTCAGCCGGACGTAAACATGACGGGGGACTTCGACCACCCGGGGCTCGAGCCCGAAGGCGCGCGCCACGATTCCGTAGAGCAGGCTCGAGGACAGGCAGTTGTACTCCCCCCGATCCAGGATGGCATCGAGGCCGTCGGCGGCCGCTTCGTAGCGCCGCAGGAAGCTATGGTGGAGGATCTTGTGGATTTTTCGCGCCGTCCGATAAGGAGACTGCGTTCCGAGGCTCCGATCGATCTCGCCGATCAGCTGGCGCAGCGAGGCCTCATAGGCCGCCCAGGAGGCCGGCTCCTTGCCGGCAGCCCGGAGCGATTCGAAGAGCAGGACCCGGTCCAGGCGCTCCTCGGCCCCTCCGGCGAGGAACGGCGAGGCGGAAGCGGCCTGGGGAAGCGCGCCGCACAAAGCCCCGAGAAGTAGTCCGGCCTGCAGGAATCTGGAATGAATTCTCATGGGATTGTGGGTTCCTGCTCGACCGTCTCTCGTTCGTTAGGCGGCCTTGAGAATGAAAGCTCGTATGGCCAAATGACGGGGGATGAATCTAGGTTCGGGCCTCCGGGGCGTCAACCGTCCCGATGGAAATTTCTCGCCGATCCGAAAATCGGAGTCGCGACCGCGGCCGGGAGCCCTCAGGGGAGGAATGGAATTCCCCGGTTGATTACATCCTTGTGAAATTACGGTCGCCGTTTCTTCCGGCGGCCCCGCCGGGAGGCCGCTGTCGCCAGGCTGGTCGTCGTCTCCACGCGCTGCGTCAAGAAACTCGCGACCCCGTAATCCACGGTAGGTCTTTTCGGCGGGCGTCTTCAGAGATATTCGACTTTTTCGAGGAAGAGCCCAGCGGCCGGGGCCATGGTGTTCTCCGGCAGAGGGAGCGCGCCGGCGAGGAATTCCTTGAGGCGCTCGGGAGGGAATTCGTGGTGGCCGATCCGCACCAGGACGCCGACGATCCGGCGGACCATCCTGGGGAGAAAGTGATCGGCCGCGATCCGGAAGTGGAGGAGCGGCGCCTGCTCCTGGAAGGCCGCCTCGTAGACCTCCACGAGAGGCTCCTCGATGGCGCGCCCGCTGTCGGCGAAGGGGGTGAAATCGTGGCGCCCCACCAAGTAGGAGGCCGCCACCCGGAGCATCTCTCGATCGGGCGGATCGCGCAGCCACCAGGAATAGGGTTTGAGGAAGGCGCTGCGCCGCAGGGCCAGCTGATAGCGGTAGCGGCGGAGCTTCGCGTGGTGCCGGGCGTGGAAGTCCATCGGCACGTCCTCGACCCGAAGCACGTTGACGTCGGGGGGCATCTCCTGATTGATCGCCTCGAGGAGGCGCACCGCCGGCATCGAGGTGTGGCAGCGGAAATTGGCTACCTGGCCGTCGGCATGGACCCCGGCGTCGGTCCGGCCAGCGCCGAAGAGCGTCACCTGCTCGCGGATCACGTTGCCGACCGCCCAGGTCAGCACGCCCGCCACCGTCTTATCGCGCGACTGGATCTGCCAGCCCCGGTAACGGCTCCCATCATATTCCACGGTGAGGCGCAGGTTTCGGACCCTGCCTTCCGGAGTCTTCGTCTTCCTGGCGGCGGCCGGCGTGATTTCCTTGACGGGGCGCGCCGGCGGCCGCGGACCGCGGGTAGCCCCGGAGGGCCGCGAGGGCCCTCCGGGACGACGGCGGTCCTGGCGCTTCGGAAAAGCGGCGGGGCGCTTCAAGGTTTTTCCACGTCTCGCAGCATCGCTCGGGCTGACTGCTGGTCGGGATCGAGCCGGAGCGACTCCTTCAAGGCGGCCGCCGCCTTGGGCCGATCGCTCTTCTGAAAGTAGGCCATCGCCAGGGCGTTGTACAGCGACGGGGCGGAAAGGCCCAAGGCCAGCCCTTCCTCCAGCGTCCGGATCGCTTCATCGCTTTTTCCCTGGATCCCGAGGACGGCGCCGAGCGCGACGCGCGCCTCCAGGCTCCTGGGATCTCGCCCGAGGGCGCGCCGCATCAACGGCCCCGCCTCGTCGAGCTTCCTCTGCCTCGCGAGCAAATTGCCGAGATTCACCAGCGCGCCGACGTGCTCCGGATCGGATTTCAACGCGGCCCGGTATTCGCTCTCCGCCTCGGCGATCCGGCCCATCCGGTCGTAGACGAGCCCGAGCCAGTTGTGGTGGAACGCCGAATCGGCGTTCTTCTGCAGCGCCGCCCGCAGGCTCGCCTCCAGCTCCCGCAGCCTCGCCGGCGTCGCACCGAGATCGAAGAGACGCGGGATCGGCGCCTGAGCGGTGGGATCGGCCGCCAGGGCGCTGCGGTACTCCGCCTCGGCGCCCGTGGCGTCGCCGGAAGCTTTCTTGAGGATTCCCATGGCGGCATGAAGGTCGGCCTCGTCGCCGCGGCGGACGGAGAAGCCGGCGAGATCGGCGAGCCCTTCGTTCGGCTTTCCGAGAGCGGTGTAGAGGTTGGCGATCAGCAGATAGAGGCCGCTTTGGCGATCGGGGCTGTCGCTGCGCGCCGCCTGGCGGGCCAGAGGAAGCGCCTCCGCGAAGCGCTTCTCCCGCTCGTAGGTCTGCGCCAGATACACCAGGGCCGGAAGGTATCCGGGCGCCAGCGCGAGCGCCTTCTTCGCTTCGCGCTCCGCCTCCGGCAGATTTCCCTTTTGCAGATGGATCCCGGCCAGATTCGCGTGCGAGAAAGCCGACTCCGCCGCCGGCGCGGCGTCCCGCCCGGCCTTTGCGGCCGGACCGCCGCCGATGTATCCGAGGGATCGGAGGTTTTCCTCGAGCGCCGCGGCGGCGCGCTGCGCTTCGGGATTCTCCGGGGAGGCGGGCGCCGAGGGAGATCTTTCCCCCGTCTCGTACGTCGCGATGCGGCCGAGAGGACGCGATGCGAGGAACGACGCCGTGAAGAGGCTCTCGGGCAACCCCCCGGGCATGTCGGCCGCGGCGGGAAGTCCCCCGGCCTCCAGGACGATGGGGGCGATGTCCAGGAGCTTCGCCGGGTCTTTCTCCCCGGGAACGACCATCGGGCCGGCGGCCAGGAAAATCCCGTAGGGGCGATGCCAGCGAGCCGGCTGCCCTTCGAGGTCGGGCGGCTGGTCCCGCGGGCGTCCCGTCCCGTTCCGGAAGCCGTGATCCGACAGGACGAGAACCAGGCTGGCAGGATCGACCCGCATGAGGATCTCCCCGAGCTTTTGGTCTTGGTCCCGATAGACGGCCTCGATGGCCTTGCGGAATCGGCGGTGATCCGACTCGCTGACCATGTCCATCTTCGGGTCGGCGAAGTGGGCGAAGCGGTGGCTCACCTCGTCGATCTCCTGGTAATAGACGGCGTAAAAATCGGGCTGACCGCGCGCCAGAATGTCGAGCGCCAAGGCGTGATAGGTCCGCCCGGCGGCGAGAATGCGCGTCAGGTGCAGGACCGGATCCCGGGCGGCCAGGGCGGGATCCCGCTTGGCCCGCTTCCGGGCCTCCTCAAGCTCGGCTCGCGTGATCTCCACGAAAGGCCGCAGATCGCTCTCGGTGATCTGCTCCTCCCCCACCCGCAACCGGCCCACGGTCTCGGCGTAGGATTCCGGAAAGGTGGCTCCCGGAAGCGCCGCGTGGTCCGCCGAACCGAACAGCGAATAGGCGACTCGATCCGAGACGAGCGTCCCCTTCACCCGCTCCGCGGGCCAGGTCGCCCACCAGGCTACCACGCCGCAGGTACGCCCCGCTTCGCTGAAAAGGTTCCAGAGCGCCCGGACCTTACGGGAGGCGGAGGTGACGGGGGTTCGCCGCCCCGTGCCCGGCTCCAGAACGAGGAAATCGACGACCCCGTGCTCTTCGGGCGGCTTACCCGTGGCGACGGTGGTCCAGAGCAGCGGCGAGAGCATCGGGTCCATCGAGCGCAGGCTCGCCCAGGCGCCGGCTTGCTTGAGCTTCGCGAACGACGGGAGTTTCCCGGCCGCCATCAGAGGGTCGATGATCTGCCAGTCCGCTCCGTCGATCCCGACGAGGACGACTTTCACGCCGTTCGACGGCTTCGTCCCGGTCGCGGAGGAAGCTCCCGCGCCGGCCGAGCGGCGGATGGTGAGCGACTTGATCCGGAAGCCGTTGGCCAGGGCCGCCCCGCTGAAACGCTCCTTCATCTCGACCGGAGCTTCCGCGACCTCTGAGCCACTGTGATCGGCCGCCCAGCTGTTCAGCAGAGCCTCGAGGTCGTCCGCCACCACGGTGGGACCGTTGCGGGGGCCGGCGCGCCCCGCGACCTCCAGGAGCGCTTCCCGCAGCAGCGCGCCTTCGAAATGGACCGACAGGCGGACGCCGCTCCCCTCGCGGAACAGGAATTCCTTCTCGAAATCGAACTGGAACGGGCCGCTCGGGAAAAGCGTCAGCTGCTGGAGAAACGGCAGTCTGAGATGCAGGCCCGGCTCGAGGAGAAACATCTTCCCGCCGGCCATCCCGCGCAGCACCCCCAAGGTCCCCGGGGTGACGTGAACCAGGCTGGCTGAGAAGACGAGGACGCAGAGGACCACCGGGAAAATCCAACGCCGGGACATGGCGCGATTATACTCGCTTCCCTCGGGGGACGAGGCGGCGGGCGCATTGCATTTGCGCGCCCCCGCGCCTAGATTGAGAGCTGGGAGCCTTATTCTGGCATGGGAACGCCATCATGAACGCCCTGCTCATCGGAACGCTGGCGCTCGTCCTCGGGGCCGGCTTCCTCGCCGGATCGCTGGCGGCGCGCCGGCGGATCGAAAGGGAGAAGCGGCGGGCCGACGGCGCCGAGGCGCGAGAGCGCGCCTATTTCTCCGTGATTGAAATCCTCTCCGGCGGCTTCCGGCAGGAGGGGACGGCGACGCCTTCCGGAAAGAAGCCGCCCGCGGCGGAGGCGACCCTTTCCGGCATCGCGGAAGCGGCGCCCGCGGCCGGGCCGGCGCCCTCTCGACTTCCCTCCCCGGCCGCGGCCGATTCAGCTTCCGAGAGCCGCTACCTGTTCGTCAGCTTCGAGCAGGAGATCCGCCGCGCCGAGGCGCAAGGGCGGCCTCTGACCCTGGTCGCCCTGGAAGCCCTCCCCTCCGGCGCCGCGGCCGTCGCGTCGGAGCCCGCGGTCCACGATCGGTTCCTGCGCGGCGTGGCGCACGCTCTGCGAGGCCAGATGCGGGGATGCGATACCTGCATCCGGCACGCGGCGAGGGACTTCATCCTGGTCCTTCCCGGCGTCTCCCGAGTGGAGGCGCGGCGCGTCGAGGCGCGCCTGCGCACGGCGCTTCTCGCCGTGAGCGTCGAGCCCCGCCCCGGCACCGAGATCCGGGTCCATCCGGCGCTGGGCAGCGCCAGCTACCCGGACGATGGGAACAGCTTCGACCAGCTCCTCACCGTGGCCGATCGACGCCGCTCCTCCGACGCCGCTCCCGATCTCCCCGGCTCTCCTTCGAGCCCGGGCGTCCGAAGCGTCCCCTGGAAGCGCGCCGGCACCCCAAACTAATCGATTTCGCATGTCCTCAATCCCGTCCCACACAACGGTTTGACCCGCGGCGGGTTCCAGCCGACGGGTCCAAACCTGTCTTGAATTCGGCCGCCGATCTATCTTGGCTGGAAAAGCGCGCCGAAGCGCCGCGTACCCAAACACGACTAACCCTCGCACAGGAGATCCACTGAGAAGCTCCCGCGCATAACGACAACCCAGAGAACTCTCGGAATGGCCGAAGAAACGAGTGTCGCGTCTCCGAAATCACGTCAACACCGAGGTCGTCGAGGCGCGCGGGTCGCAAGGCGCGCCGAAGCGCCGCGTACCCACAGCGGTACGCAAGCGAGGCGCAACGCAGCGACCCGGGATGGATCGACGACCGAATGTCACGTGATTGAGGAGACGCGACACCACCTTGCGTGGTTCCTCCGAGACGTGTAACTTATCGGCCGGTGAAATCGGGCCCACTTTGAACAAGGAGGAGAGAGGATGTTCTGCCCGCTCTGCGGCAAGGAGATCCCTGAGGCCTACGCGGGAGTGCGCTGTCCTTCCTGCGGCGGATCCCTCACGGCCGGCGCGGCCGGAGGCGGAGGCCCCGTCCCGCCTTCCGCTCCCGCCCCCGGCGGGATTCCGTGGGAGAACCGGGCGAGCCTGGGGTTTTTCCCGGCCTTGCTTCAGAACATCCGTTCCTGCCTGTTTGAGCCCGACTCGTTCTTCGGCAGGATGCCGAAGCGGGCGAATCTCGGCTCGGCCCTCGGATACGTGGCTCTCCTGGGCTGGGTCGGTGTCGTAGCAGGCTCCCTCTGGGACCTGGCGCTGCGGGAGCGCGCGCTGGACTTCGCGCGCAGCATGGGGTTCGATCTCCCTCAGCAGACCCTTTCCCCGGCGTTCCAGGTCGTCGGGCAAATCATGAAAATCGTTCTCGCTCCCCTGTTGGTTCTCATCGTAGTCTTCCTGTGGTCGGGCATTCTGCACGTCTGCCTCTGGGTCTTCGGAGGAGCGCGCGAAGGATTCGAGGCCACCGTTCGCGTCGTCTCCTATGCGTGGGGAAGCGCCGCGCCTTTCTATCTCGTGCCGATCTGCGGCGGCTTCGTGGCGCTCGTCTGGTCTCTCGTCGGCCAGATCATCGGCCTGGCGAAAGCTCACGAGATCCCTCCCGGCAAGGCAGCCGTGGCCGTCCTGCTCCCCCTGGCGCTCTGCTGCGTGGTGGCAGGAATCTGTATCCTGCTGTTCGCGGGCATCTTTTTCGCGGCGCTCAAGGGCGGCGGCGCCTGATGCGAATCGTCCGCGTCGCGCCCGCACCGGGAAGCGTCCCCTACTCTGCCATCTTCGGGGTCATCGCCCTGCTGGGCGCGGCCGCCGCGTGGCTGCGGATGCAGCTCCCCTTGGAATGGATCCCTTCCTTGTGCCCCCTGCACAGCCTCACCGGCATCCCCTGTCCCGCCTGCGGCTCGACCCGGGCCCTCGCCGCTCTCGCCGCCGCCCATCCGCTGGTGGCGCTGGCGGACAATCCCCTCGTCGCGGTGCTGGCCCCCGGCGCCGTCGTCCTCGGCCTCGTCACGGCCGCCTGCCGCCTCGCCGGATGGCGTCTCGCCCTGCTTAGGCTGGAGCGACGGGAAGAGGCCGCCGCCCGCGCGGCCGTGGCGCTCCTCATCGGGGCGAACTGGCTCTACCTCATCGCCTTCCGCTGAAGTGTCGTCCGCGGAATCCCGTTACATTGAGGCGGATTGACCCACGTCCGGGTTCCGGCCGCCGGGTCCAAACCGCTCCTAATCCGGCCGTCGATCCATCCCGGCTCGCAACATCTCGCTTGCGTACCACGCGGGGTACGCGATGCAGCGCTGTGCCATGCGCTCCAGGCGCGGCGTGACAATGGCCGATCGGCCATGCTAGATTGCGCCTTCAGAACCTGGAATATCTCTCCAGATGCGGCGGGCTCCCGACGTGACGCGATCTCCCCTCAAGCGCTTTGACGTGCCCAGCAGCTGGTCCGCGGGTATTCTCAAAGCCCTCGTCGCAATCGCCCTGCTGGCGCACGCTTCGCTGACGATTCGCGGGCGCGAGAAGCTCGCTGATTATCCTCTGGCCGACGATCCCTTCTATTCCTTCGCGGTCGCCCGCCACGTCGCGCTGGGCCAGGGAATCACCATCGACGGCACGACCGCCACGAACGGTTTCCAGCCGCTCTTCACCTTCGCGACGGTACCTTTCTTCTGGCTCGCCGGCGAGGACCGCTACGCGCCCCTTCGGTATGTCTGGATTCTCGAGTTCGCACTGTGCGCGGCGACCGCCTTTCTCCTGGGGCACATCGGGCGAGACCTGCTGCCCCGGGAAGACCAGCAAAGACGGACGACCGTCTTCCTGACGGTGGCTCTGCTTTATCTGGGCAGCGCCGACATCCTGCTCGAGCATTACAACGGGCTCGAGACCGGATGCCTTCTCTTCTTCCTCGCCCTCGTCTGGCGGGTCTACCAGTTGGGCTCGGAGGGGAGCGGCACCCTCTGGGCGCTCGGGGCCATCCTCGGACTCGTGGTGCTCACGCGAGTCGACGCCGTCTTCCTCGTCATCGTGATCGCCGCGCACCGGTTGCTGAAGCGGGGGGCGGGCGGATGGCTCCGGCGCCTCCGGGAGGCGGCCATCCTCTCGGGGGTTCCGTTCCTCATCTCGGCTCCCTGGTGGATCTACAACTACGTCTATTTCGGGTCCCTGATGCCGACAAGCGGCCAGGCTGAGACGGCCTGGGGTCTCTCCTGGTCGAAGATCCGCTCAACCCTGTGGGCGTTTGGTGAGGACGGCTTCCCCGCAGCCTACACAGGACGTTACAAGAGCATTCCGACCGATTTTCTGCAGCTCCTTCTGGGGATTCTGGTCGTCTGGCTCGCCATCCGGGGTTTCCGGCGATTCGGGGATCCGGCGTCCCGAAGAACCCGGAGAGGACTCGCCTTCGGCGGGTACCTGCTCCTCTCTTGCGCGATCCTCGCGGCCTGGTACGCCCTCTCGAGCTGGGCGATCCATTTCTATCCCCGGTACCTTGCTCCGCTTCTGCTGCTCAGCACGCTGGCTTTCGGCTGGATGTGCGTCACTTTGCATGAGACCAGGCGCTGGATCGTTCTCTTGATTGGCGCCGGGCTGGCGGCGGAGGTGGTGGTGATATGCGCCGCCCTGGAAACGAAGTGGATCTTCCTCGGCAACGTCTGGCACGACCAGCAGCTTCCTCTGGTCCAGCGGTCCGTGCCCACCGGAGAGCTGGTCGCCGCGGGCCAATCCGGGGCCCTCGGCTATTTCCGGGATCGAGTCGTGAACGTCGACGGCAAGGTGAACGCCAAGGCCCTCCGCTTCCAGGACACGATGTGGAACTATCTGGATGCCGAAGGGGTCCGATGGTTCTGTGATTGGGAGAGCTATGTCTTCCAGTACCTGGGCAAGAAACCGGAAGAGCATGGATGGAAACTCGCGGGGACGAGCGGCAGGTTCTTTCTCTATCGCCGGGATGTCGACCGATCCGCGGGCGCGCCTCCAGGGCCGGCTCGGGCGGCGCCCACGGGAGCTCCCCCGCCTCCGGATCGAGCCGCAGTGGGCGCCGGCGGTGGGGTTCCAGAGTAATGGCTCAGACTGCGCCAGGAGCCCGGCCGCCGTTGACCTGCCCGCCGGCCTGCGGGTAGACTTGAGTCTTCTATCATCTCAACGCCACCGCCCGCTCGCAAGGGAACGTGCGCCCATGGAAGCGTCCCAATCCTCTCCGGCCCCGAAGCCGCCTCCCGAGCTGGCCTCGCTGCGGATTCGGCGCGACGCCGAAAGGCCGAAGCGTCCAACCGCCTGGCTGATCGCGGCCTCCGTGGCGGCGGTGGCGCTGGCCGTGGGCGCCTACTTCGCCGCCTCCGTCTTTTTCGGGGCCGTCGCCGTGGAGAAGACGACGGCCGCGCTGGTCACGCAGGGTCAGGCGCTGACCCTGCTCACCGTTTCGGGCTACGTCGAGGCCGAGACCCGGGCCGATCTGTCGCCCAAGATCACCTCCCGAATCACCCAGCTCGCCGTCACCGAGGGATCCCGCGTCCGCAAGGGGGACGTGATCGCCCGGCTCGATCACACCGATCTCGACGCCCAGCTCGCCGACGCGCAAGCGGCCTGGAAAAACGCCGACTCCGACCTCCGGCGCAAGCAGGCGCTCGAGCGGCAGGGGCTGGCCACGCAGGCCGACCTCGACGCGGCGACCGCCGGCGAGTCGACGACGCGGGCCCGCGTGAATTACGTCCGGGCTCTGCTCGACTACACGGTGCTGCGGGCCCCCTTCGACGGAGTCGTCGTGGCCAAGCGGGCGCACGTCGGCGAGGCGGTCTCGCCGTTCGGCTCTCCGGGACAGGGCTCCTCCAACGGAGGCGCCATCGTGACGCTGGTCGATTTCTCCACGCTCTACGTGGGCGCCGACGTGAACGAGAGCAACCTGTCACGCCTCGCGCCGAGCCAGCCGGCCGAGATCGTCCTTGACGCCTACCCCGACCATACCTACCATGGCGCCCTCAAGCAGATCATCCCCTCGGCCGATCGGCAGAAAGGGACGGTCAAGGTCAAGGTGGCGTTCCAGGATCCCGACGAGAAGATCCTTCCCGATCTCTCGGCCCGGGTGAATTTCACGTCCGAGGCGACCGCCGGGAAGCCCGCGAAGCCGACGGTGCAGGTCCCGAAGAGCGCCCTGGTCACGCGGGACGGAAAGCCGGGCGTCTTCCTGATTCAGGCAGAGCGGGCCCGCTTCCGGGCGGTCGTGACCGGCAAGGAACAGGAGGGGGCGGTGGAGATCCAGGAGGGGCTGCTCGGCGGGGAGTCGCTGGTGGCCGACGCGGCCCGGCTGGAACTGTCCGACGGGACGAGAATCCGGATCAAGGAATGAAAGCCCGGGAAAGACGAGAAGAAGAGGAGGGCGCGTGAGCCAGCACCAGATCGTGATCGAGCATGTCTCGAAAGTCTACCGGCGGGACGCCATCGAGATCCCGGTCCTCGAGGACATCAACCTGACCGTCGAGCCGGGGGAGTTCCTGGCCCTGATGGGCCCGTCCGGATCCGGCAAGACCACCCTGCTGAACCTGATGGCCGGGATCGACAAGCCGACCCGCGGACGCATCCTCGTCGGCGAGAGCGAAGTCTCCGCGATGGGGGAGGGAGATCTGGCGCGCTGGCGGGCCGACCATGTCGGATTCATCTTCCAGCTCTACAACCTGATCCCGGTCCTGACCGCCTTCGAGAACGTCGAGCTGCCGCTGCTCCTCACCCGGCTCTCCCGCAAGGAGAGGCGCGAGCACGTCCAGACCGCCCTCGGGATCGTCGGGCTCGGGGATCGGATGGACCATTACCCGCGCCAGCTCTCCGGCGGGCAGGAGCAGCGGGTGGCGATCGCGCGGGCCGTCGTCGCCGATCCCGCCATCCTGGTGGCGGACGAGCCGACCGGCGACCTCGACGCCAAGAGCGCCGACGAGATTCTGCACCTGCTCCGGCGGCTGTCGCAGGAGTTCAAGAAGACGATCGTCATGGTGACCCACGATCCCCGCGCCGCGGCGGTGGCCGGAAGGATGGTCCACCTGGACAAGGGGGTCCTGACGCCGGCGAGCCCCGAGGAAATGACCCAGGCGGGGACGCGGCGATGAAGTTCTTCCGGCTCGTCTGGAAGAACGTCTTCCGCAAGAAGACCCGGGCGTTCCTGACGATCGGCTCGATCGTCCTGGTCCTCGTCCTGATCGTCGTGCTGGTCTCCCTGCTCAACGCCCTCTCGGGCGACGCCGCCCTGGGGACGCTCGGGGCCACACGGATCGTCGTCCAGCACGCCACCGGGCTCGCGAATTTCATGCCGCTGGCCTACCGGCAGAAGATCGAGCAGGTCCCCGGCGTGATCGCGGTCGCTCCGGAAATCTGGTTCGGGGGGACCTACATCGACCAGCGGGCGCAGAACTTCTTCGGCCAGCTGTCGACCGACCCCGAAGTCTGGCCGGTGCTCAACGCCGACGTGGAGATTCCCGCCGACCAGCTCAAGGCCTGGCAGAGCGAGCGCGACGCCTTCATCGCAGGGCAGCAGCTCATCGATCGCTATCACTGGAAGCTCGGTGACCGGATTCAGATCAAGGGGTCCTACGTCCTGATGGATCTCGACCTCGTCCTGCGCGGCATCTACAAGGGGCGCGACGAGTCGAACATCTTCTTCCACAACAAATACCTGGAGAACTCCTGGGCCGGGCGCTCGTCGACCACCGGGATCTTCTTCCTGCGGGTGAAGACGCCCGACGACGTGCCGCGGGTGACCGAGGCGATCAACTCGATGTTCGAGAACAGCGACGCTCCGGTGAAGGCGATGCCGGAGAAGGAGTTCAACCTGCAGTTCCTGGAGATGATGGGGAACGTCAAGATGCTGGTGCGCTCGATCTCGATCATCGTCCTGCTCACCGTCGTCCTGATCACGGCCAACACGATGGCGATGAGCGCCCGGGAGCGGGTCACCGAGATCGCCGTCATCCGGGCCCTCGGCTTCCGCCAGGGCCAGGTCCTGGCCCTCATCCTGGCGGAGGCGATGGTGCTGGCGATCCTCGGCGGGATCGCCGGGGTGGCGTTCGCTTTCCCCTTCACCGCCGTGCTGGTCGAGGGGATGAAACACTCGCCCGTGGCGACGTTCGCCTACAACTTCCGCGTGTCGGCGACCACGATCCTGATGGCGCTCGCCGCTTCGGTCGCGATCGGGACGATTGCGGGCTTCGTCCCCGCGATCCGCTCCTCGCGGGTCCGGATCGTCGACGGCCTGCGCAAGGTGGTGTGACATGGCCGTCCCGCTGAAGTACAACCTCCGCAACCTGTTCGTCCGGAAATTCTCCACCGGGATGACGATCCTGGGCGTGGCGCTGGTGGTGATGGTCTTCCTGCTGGTCCTGTCGCTCGCCGAGGGAGTGCGCAAGACGCTGACGACGAACGTCTCCCCGTTGAACGTCGTGGTGATGCGCGTCGGGGCCCAATCGGACGTCCAGAGCTTCATCGAAAACGAGCGCTTCGCGGTCATTCAGGGGCTCCCCGGGATCGCCCGGGACGCGCAGGGACAGCCGCTGGTCTCCCCGGAGGTGGTGCCGCTCATCAACGTGCCGCGCAAGGACGGCAAGAAGACGAACGTCGTCGTGCGGGGCGTGCTGCCGGCCGCCTTCGGCCTGCGCCCGATGCGCATCGTGGAAGGCAGAATGTTCCGGGAAGGGACGAGCGAGGCGATCGTCTCGCGCCGCACGCAGCAGCGCTTCGCCGGCATGGAGATCGGCGACACCGTCAAGGCGGGCAGCGAGAAGTGGACGATCGTCGGGGTGTTCGACGCCAACGGCTCGCCGCAGGACTCGGAGATCTGGGGCGACCTCCATGACGTCCAGTCGCAGTCGAAGCGCACCGGTGGCTATTCGATCGTCCGGGTCCGCACCCCCGATCGCGCCGCACGCGATCGCTTCATCGCCGCGGTCAAGGGCGACCAGCAGGTGAAGCTCGACGCCAAGCCGGAAGACGTCTATTACGCCGAGCAGATGGGCACGGCGAAACCGCTCCAGTTCCTCGCCTACTTCGTCGGCATCCTGATGGCGGTGGGAGCTTCCTTCGGAGCCATGAACACGATGTACGCGCAGGTCTCAGCCCGGACCCGCGAAGTCGCGACGCTGCGGGCGCTCGGCTTTAGGCGCTGGTCGATCCTCGCCTCCTTCATACTGGAGTCGGTCCTGATCGCCCTGATCGGCGGGGCGGTCGGGGCGGCGCTCGCCGTCGGCATCGTCAACACCGTCCTGAGCGATCCGACCGGCACCAACAACTTCAACACCTTCGCCGAGATCCTCTTCAACTTCCGCCTGACCCCCGAGCTGATCGCCGGCGGCATGGTCTTCTCCCTCGCCATCGGCCTCTTCGGCGGCTTCTTCCCCGCCGCCCGCGCGGCGCGCCTCAAGATCGTCAACGCGTTGCGGGAAGCCTAGTGTCGCGTCTCCGAAATCCTGTTACATTCGACCGTCGATCCATCCCGGCTCGCTGCGTTGCGCCTCGCTGGCGTACCGCGTTGGGTACGCGGCACTTCGGCGCGCCTTGCCATCCGGGCGTTTCGACGGTCTCGGTGTTAACATAGTTTCTGAGACGCAACACTAGCTCGACGAGCGCTTCTCTTCGGCGAATCTCCCCTGTCCTACGGCGCCGCGCCGCCTTTGTCGCCGAACGGCACTCCCAGGTTCGCCGCCGTGAAGGCCCACAGATCGGCCAGTTCTTCGATGCGGCGGTCGGTCGGGACGTAGCCGTGGCTCGCCTGCGTCTCGATCCGGATGACCACCGGCTTCGGGCAGCCCTGGGCGGCTTGAAGGGCGGCGGCGAACTTGAAGGAGTGACCCGGGACGACGCGGTCGTCGTGATCGGCGGTCGTGACCAGTGTCGCCGGATAGCAGGTGCCGGGCTTGACGTTGTGCAGCGGCGAGTAGGCCCGCAGATACTTGAAGGCCTTCGGATCATCCGAGGAGCCGTATTCCGGCACCCAGGCGACTCCCGCCGTGAACTTGTGGAAGCGCAGCATGTCCATCACCCCGACCGCGGGCAGCGCCACGGCGAACAGATCGGGCCGCTGCTCCATGACCGCCCCGACCAGCAACCCGCCGTTGGACCCGCCGCGAATCGCCAGCTTCGAGGGGGAGGCGTACTTCTCCTTGATCAAGCACTCGGCCCCGGCGATGAAGTCGTCGAAGACGTTCTGCTTCTTCTCCAGCATCCCGGCATGGTGCCACTCCTCGCCGTATTCGCTGCCGCCGCGCAGGATCGCGGTGACGTAGACGCCGCCGCGCTCGAGCCAGGCGGGGACGTCGGGGTCGTACACCGGGGCGTTGCTGATGTCGAACCCACCGTAGCCTTCCATCAAGGTCGGGTTCTCGCCGTTCATCGGCAGCCCCTTGCGGGCGCTGACGAAAAGCGGGACGCGCGTGCCGTCCTTCGACTTGCAGAAGATCTCCTTGGTCTCGTACCCAGCGGGATCAAATTTCGGCTTCTGCGCCTCGAAGGGCGTCGTCTTCCCCGTCCGGAAGTCGTAGCGGTAGACGGTGGAGGGCGACAGCGGCGAGGTGAAGGAGTAGAACAGCTCCGGCGTGTCGTTGCGCCCGCCCATCTGCTCCACCGTCCCGACCCCCGGAAGCTGGATATCCCCTTCCGGCTTACCGGCCAGGGTGAAGACTCGGATCCGGCTCTGGGCGTCGACCAGATACTGGACGGCCACGCGCTGCCCCGCCACGACGAGCGCCTCCATCGTGTCGGCCGACTCCGGCACCACCGTCTTCCAGCTCTTCCGGTCCGGGTGTCGCGAGTCGAACGAGACGACCCGGCGCTTCGGGGCGTCGAGGTCGGTCACGATGTAGAAGGTCGTCCCGACGTTCCCCAGGAAGGTCTGCTCGGCGTCGTCCTGCTCCGCGATCGGCCTTACGGGCGCGGCGAGGTCCGGCTTGTGCGGGTCTCCGAGATCGAGGGCGTAGAGGCGGCTCCGGCGATCCGCCCCGCGCGCCGCGTAGATGGCGACGTAACGGCCGTCCTCCGAGACTCCGCCGCCGATGAACCAAGTCGGCAGGTCTTTCCTTTCGAAGATCAGCTTGTCCTCCGATTGCGGCGTGCCGACCCGGTGATAGTACATCTTCTGGTCGCGCGCCGCCGCCTTCTCCTGGCCCTTCGGCGGCTCGGGGTAGCGCGAATAGAAGAAGCCTTTCGCGTCCTTGGTCCAGGAAGAGGAGGAGAAGCGCACCCAGGCGAGCTTGTCAGGCAGGTCCTTGCCCGTCACTGCGTCGCGCACGTGGACCGTCTCCCAGTCCTCTCCGCCTTCGGAGGTGGCATAGGCGAGGAGCTTCCCGTCCGGGGACGGCGAATAGTCGCGCACGGCAATCGAACCATCCGGCGAAAGGACGTTCGGATCGAGCAGCGCCTTGACCTCGCCGTCGAGCGTGGCGCGGGTCATGAAGACCGACTGTCGCTGGAGTCCGGAGTTCTTGCGGTAGAACAGGCGCCCCGCTTCCCTAAACGGCGTCGTGACCTTCGGGTAGTTCCACAGCTCGGTGATCCTCTTCTTCAGGGCTTCACGGCCAGGCAGGCCGGAGAGATAACCGAACGTCAGATCATTCTGGGCGGTGACCCATCCCTTAGTGTCGGTCGCGTCGGGATCCTCCAGCCACCGGTAGGGATCGGCGACCTTGACGCCGTGATAGTCGTCCACCACCGTGCCTTTCTTGGTCTCGGGATATTTCAAGGTGGCGGGATCGGAAAGGATGGCGCCGAGCGGCAGGGCGAGCGCGAGCAAGAGTACCAGGAGCCGGGTTGATCTCGTCATCGTCATGGGGGGTCCTCTTGATATTGGAGTAGCGCAGAAAAAAGTAACCGATTCCGGGGCAGTGGGTCAATCCCGGCGTCTTCATGCCCCTGGCTTTTTTTTCGTGATGGCAGCGCGGAAAAACCAGCCGATTCGGGGGGGGTCGGGTCGATGGCGCGGACGTTACAGCTCCCGGTCGGGATCGTCTCCCCCCAGCTCCAGGTGGAAGCGGTGCAGGAATCGATGGACCACGGGAGCCATCAAGACCGCCACGATCGACAGGAAGGCCACTCCGGAGAAAAGGGCATAGGCGGAGGCGAACAGCTTGGCTCCCGCGGTCCTCAAGGGGTCGACCGGCCCCATGCCGGTGAGGATCATGGATGCGTTCAGGAGCGCGTCCATCCAGGCGAGATCGGCGCAGAAGTGATAGCCGAGGACGCCGATCCCGAGCGAACCGCTAATCAACCCCGCCGAGAGCAGCACGGATCGAAAGACGCGCCGCAGGAACACGTCTCTGGGAAGCAGGCGCGGGAGGTGAGGCTTCATGGCGGGAAGAATAGAGTGGAGCGGGAGGAACGGTCAAATCGACTCGGCCGTGAGACGGCCCGGCTTCAGGCTGCGTCGATCTTGAGGTTGTTGCGCTCCAGGAGCGCTCGGAACTCCGACTTGGAGACCGACTTGAAGTAGGCCTCCTTCGGCGTGACCAGCCCCTTCTGCACGACATCCATCAAGGCGTCGTTGAGCGTGCACATCCCGAGCCCCTTCCCCGTCTGCATGATGGAGGGGATCTGGAAGGCTTTCCCTTCGCGAATCAGGTTGCTGACGGCCGGCGTCACCAGCAGCACCTCCAGCGCCGCGATCCGGCCTCCTCCCTTCTTCTTGCAGAGTGTCTGCGACAGAACCCCCTTGAGCGACTCGGAGAGCATCGTGCGGACTTGGTTCTGCCGGTCCGCCGGGAACTGGTCGATCATCCGATCCACCGTGGAGGCGGCCGTGTTGGTGTGCAGCGTTCCGAACACCAGGTGCCCCGTCTCCGCCGTCTCGATGGCGATGGCGATCGTCTCCAAATCGCGCATCTCCCCCACCAGGATGCAGTCGGGATCCTCACGCAAGGCGGCGCGCAGCGCTTCCTTGAACCCCTCGGTGTGCGTCCCCACCTCGCGCTGGTTGAGCAGGCACTTCTGGTTGCCGTGCACGAACTCGATCGGATCCTCGATCGTGATGATATGGCCGGTCCGGTTCCGGTTGATGTAGTCGATCAGGGCCGCGAGCGTGGTCGACTTTCCCGAGCCGGTCGGCCCGGTGACGAGAACGAGCCCCTTGGAGAGCTCGCAGAGCTGCAGGATGTGCTTGGAGAGGCCGAGCTGCTCGGCCGTCGGGACCTTCGAGGGGATCTGGCGGAAGACGCCGCCCACCCCCATCCGGTCCACGAACAGGTTGCACCGGAAGCGCGCCGCGCCGGGGATCTCGTAGGCAAAATCGGTGTCGTGCCGTGTCTCGAACTCTTCCCGCTTGATCCGCGGGGTGATGGAGAAGAGGAGCTCGCGGACCTCCGCTTCCGGCATCGGGGCGGCCTCCCTCAGCGGAACCATGTCGCCGTCCCGGCGGAAGAAGGGGGCGGTCCCGGTGCACAGGTGCAGGTCGGAGCACCCTTCCCGGACCATCCGCGTGAGAAGCTCCTCCATGGCCTGGGTTCCCCCCGCCCTCACCGGAGCCGCTGCGGCCGCCATCGGCGGCGCGGCTCTTCCCGCTTCAGGCTCGGCGGAATCGGATAGCGGTGAGGACCGGCCCGCTTCATCGTCCACGATGGTCGAAAGGAGAGGGCTGCGGTGCCGCGGGTCGTGACGGGAATCGGAAGCGGCCGGAATCGCCGGGTTCGACTCCTGTGCCGGCGCGGGCGAGATCTTGTCCCCGGCGCTTTGGGCCGGTCCTGCGGCCTCATCCTCGAGCCCGTCGCCGAGCATCGGGATGGCGCGCAGGCGCAGCGTTCCCCGGCCTCGCTCCACCCGGACTTTCACCGATCCCGAAGGCGAGGAATAGGGGAATTCATGGCTGCCGTCCTCCGACGCGGCGGTGGCGAGGTGACCCGGGAGGATCTCCCGAAGCAACGATTCCACCTGCTGCCGGGTGGCCGCCTCGGCCGAGACGGAACGCCGGCTCTCCCCGATCGCCAGGGTAACTTTCTCCCCTGGCGCCACGATCAGCTCCTGGGCGCGGTACTTGTAGATGGTGAGGATCAGGCGGTCGATCAGGGCCATCGATCGCCCTCCTCTCCTCCCGCCTCGAGCGCTTCGACTCGCACGATTCTCCGCTTGTTGATCAAGTGGGCCAGCCCGTCTGCACGTACGATGAGGAACCGATCGCCGGTGTTCAGGAAATCGATGAGGCGCCGCCTCCCCTCGGGCATCAGGAACTGCACCGTTCCGCGCACTTTGGTCCAGTCCTGGAGGACGAGCTCCACCAGGACCTTGGCGACCGCCTCGGCCTCGGCGCCCCCTGAGGACTCCTCGGCGGGGAATTCGACCTCGGCCTCGACCGACAGAGCGGTGACCGAATCGCGATGCAGGAGTACGAACCTGTCGGGGGGCTCGACCGCCGGAAAGAAGGGGCGGGAGCCGTTCAACAGGTCGCTCGGCTTCTCGGGGCCGCTGTGGTTCTCAGCCCGATCGCCGAGGAAGAGCTTGACCACGTTCCGGGGCTGGCCCAGCAAGGAGACTTCGGCGGCAACCTCGCGCTTCGGAATCCGGTATTCGGAGAGGAGGGTGAAGGGCGACATCGTTCAATCCCCGAGTCGTGAGACGGGCTTCTTCCGCTCGCATTAAGTTAGTGCCCGGGACGGGATTGTGCCACCCCGTCCTCCGGACCGTTTCGGGCGCAGAATCGGGGCCTGAACGCTTTTGTAACGGGACGGGGGCAGGGAGAGAGGTGGACAGATGGAGTCGATTGGGCACGCATTGGCTCGTGTTGGAGCACCGATCGCCATATTCCGGCTTTACCGCCCTGGGGGACCGATTTATAGTGTCCGCGGAATGCCTCGTCTCCGAATCAGGGGGCTCCTGCCATGCAACGGTTGCTGCTCATCAGCAATTCCACCCAGCACGGGGGCGGCTATCTCGACCATTGCGAGGCGGAGCTCCGTGATTTCCTGGGCCAGGCGAGCCGGATCGTCTTCGTCCCCTTCGCGCTTCACGATCGCACCACGTATGCCGACCTGGCGCGCCGGCGGTTCCGCGCTTTGGGCATCGAGGTCAGCTCGCTGCACGAGTCGCCCGATCCCCAAGATGCGGTCCGCCAAGCTCAGGGAGTCTTCATCGGGGGGGGGAACACCTTCCGCCTCCTGGAGGCGCTGTACCGGCTCGATCTCCTCGGCGTCATCCGGCAGCGGGTGGAGGCGGGCGCTCCGTACGTCGGCGCGAGCGCCGGATCGAACGTCGCCTGCCTGACGATCAAGACGACCAACGACATGCCGATCGTGCAGCCGCCGAGCTTCGACGCGCTGGGCCTCGTGCCGTTCAACATCAATCCTCACTACCTCGATCCCGACCCCGCCTCGACCCATCAGGGGGAGACGAGGGAGGAGAGGATCCGCCAGTTTCACGAGGTGAACGACCCGCCCGTCGTGGGGCTGCGCGAGGGAACGATGCTGCGCGTCGAAGGATCCCGAATCACCTTGAAAGGATCGCGGGAGGCCCGGATCTTCATCAAGAACCGGGAGCCCCGCGAGGCTTCTCCGGGTGATTCGCTCGATTTCCTCCTTTCCGGCGCGCCGACCTGAGCCGGCTTCCCTCCCGCCGTCCTCCTCTGCGACCGGGCCGACTTGAATCCCGCCGCCCCGCTGGACGAGAATCCTGCCTTCGACGAGGCCGGTGTTGAGTCTCGGAAATCACGTTAACATCGAGGCCGTTGAGGCGCCCGGATGGCAAGGCGCGCCGAAGTGCCGCGTACCCAATGCGGTACGCAAGCGAGGCGCAACGCAGCCAGCCGGGATGGATCGACGGCCGAATGTAACGGGATTTCGGAGACGCGGCACCCAGTCCTGAAATTTCGGGAAACTCGTCCCGTAACTATCCGTACTATCCTTATCCATATTCCGTCGATAGGAGACCGAGAGGAGTAACGATGATGCGCACCCTGGCGACTGTTCTTGTCCTGGTTTTCGGCGCGGGCGCGGCGGCCTTCGCAAGCTCCGAGCCGCAGCACGGCGTTTACGCGGAGGACCTGAATCGCAGCGTCGATCCCTGCAGCGACTTCTTTGAATACGCCAACGGCGCCTGGCGCGCCGCGAACCCCATCCCCGCCTCCATGACCCGATGGAGCCGCCGCTGGGCTTCCGGGGAGTCGGCCAAGGAGCAGCTCCGGGGCATTCTCGATGAAGCCTCCCAGAAGAAGGGCCTGAAAAAGGGAGCCGTGGAGCAGCAGATCGCCGATTACTACGCTTCTTGCATGGACGAGCCACGGATCGAGCAGGCCGGCATCGCCCCGATCCGCCCGCTGCTTTCCGAGATCGACGCGATGAAAGGACCGGCCGATCTGCAACGGATGATCGGGCGGTTCCAGACGCTGCAGATTCCCGTCCCCTTCGGCGTGCGATCCGCCTCCGACAACCACGACCCGGGCCGCGTCATCGCTGACGTCTACGCCGCCGGCCTGGGGCTGCCCGACCGCGATTACTACTTCAAGCCCGAACCGCGCTTCCAGGAAGCCCGGGAGAAATACCAGGCTCACGTGGCCGCGATGTTTCATCTCTCCGGCACCGAGGAGGCGGCGGCCCAAGCGGCGGCGCAGACGGTCTTCGAGTTCGAGAAGAAGCTGGCGGCGGCCTCGCTCGACAACGTCGCCTTGCGGGACCCCCGGGAAACCGACCACAAGATGACGTTTGTCGCCCTGGAGCACCTGGCGTCCCACTTCGATTGGAGCGGCTTCTTCCGGAGCGCGGCGCTGCCGAAATCCGACCTGAACGTCCAGGAGCCGAAGTTCGTGCAGGAGGTCGAGCGCCGCCTGACCGCTTCGCCGCTGCCGGAATGGAAGACCTACCTCAAGTGGCAGCTCCTGCACTCCGCCGCCGGCGCCCTCTCGACTCCTTTCGTGAACGAGGACTTCGCCTTCTACGGCAAGTATCTGGCCGGAGCGGGAGAGCTGAAGCCGCGCTGGAAGCGCTGCGTGGAGTCGACCGACGCCGACCTCGGCGAGGCGCTCGGGCAGAAATACGTGGAAAGGCACTTCCCTCCCGCCGCGAAGGCCCGCATGCAGGAGCTGGTCAAGAACCTCCTGCTGGCGATGCGAGAGACGATCGAGCACCTGGAGTGGATGGGGGCCGACACCAAGAAGAAGGCCCTGGAGAAGATCTCCACCTTCAACCCGAAGATCGGCTACCCCGACAAGTGGAAGGACTACCGCAAGGTGGAGATCCGGCGCGACTCATTCTGGGCCAACACGGCCGCCGGGCGGAAGTTCAACGTGGCGGACGACTGGGCGCAGGTCGGCAAGCCCGTGGACCGCGGCCGGTGGGGCATGACGCCGCCGACCTCGAACGCCTATTACAATCCGCTGCTGAACGAGATCGTCTTTCCCGCGGGGATCCTCCAGCCCCCGGCGTTCCGGATGGACGCCGCGGACGCGGTGAATTACGGGGCGATCGGCGTCGTCATCGGGCACGAGATCAGCCACGGATTCGACGACCAGGGGGCCCAATACGATGCCCAGGGGCGCTTGCAGAATTGGTGGACCGCGGAAGACCTGCGCGGCTTCCAGGCGCGCACCGCGTGCGTCGTCAACCAGTTCGACGGCTACTTCATCGAGCCGGAGATCCACCACAACGGGAAGCTCGTCCTCGGAGAGGCCATCGGAGATCTCGCCGGAGCGAAGATCGCCTACCGCGCCTACCAGATCTCGCAACAGGGAAAACCGCCGGCACCGCCGGTCGACGGCCTCACGCCGGACCAGCAGTTCTTCGTCGCCTGGGGTCAGTTCCGGGGAGACGAGATCCGCCCCGAGACGCAGCGGATGATGATCCAGGGAGATCCGCACCCGATCGCGAAGTACCGGGTCATCGGGCCGCTGTCGAACCTTGCCGATTTCCAGAGAGCATTCGGCTGCGCGGCCGACGCTCCCATGGTCCGTCCGGCGGCGAGCCGCTGCGAGGTGTGGTGATCCGGCCGGCGCCGGGCCGGTGGCCGCTGCTTAGCGGCCGATCTCGACCGCCAGCGAGACGAAGCCCTGCACCTCGAGCGTCCCGGGCTCGACGGGCGTGGACGCGGCCTGGTCCTTGACGAGCATCTGGCGCGCCTCGGCGAACATCGGCCGGGGCGCCTGTCCCCCTTCCTCCACCTGAAGGATACGGACGATCTTCACCCCCAGCGCCGAGGCGAGCGCCTCCGCCTTTCCCTTCGCCTGGAGCGCGGCCTCCCGCAGCGCCTGGTTCCGCACCGGCTGATCGTCTTTCAGCGTGAAGCGCAGCGCCTGAACGTTGTTGGCGCCCGATCGCGTGGCCAGGTCGATGATCCGCCCCACCTGCGGCAGATCGGGCGTCTTGACCTGTACGACGTTGCTGGCCGTGTAGCCCGAAATCGTCGGCTGCCCCCCTTCCTTCGGATAGCGATAGTTGGGGCTCAGGGAATAGCTGATCGTCTTGATCTCGGCCCGGGGCCCGAGCACCTTGCGCATCTCGGCGAGGACGGCGTCCTGCTTCTGGGCGTTCTGAGCCGCCGCGGCCTGCCCCGTCGGGGCCTGCGTCACGACCCCGATCTCGATTTCGGCCTGATCGGGCTTCGCCTGGACGGTCGACTCGCCGGAAACGCGGATCGTCGGCCGGACCGGCTTGTCGGCCGCATCCTGAGCGACAGCCGCGGGGATCGGAACGCCGAGCGCGGCGAACGCCAGGCTCGCGGCCAGGCGCTTCAGACTCGTCATGGGTTTTCCCTCCTTGGAGTGCGGACCGTCCGTCGAGACTCGAGCCGTCTACGACCACCGCGGGTGAAGCAGGATAGCGCCCGAAGAAGGCGATGTCCATCGTGGGAGGCCGGGAAGAAAAATCAGGAAGGCGCAGCGGGGCGCGGGGGAACGGCTCGAAGCTGCGGGGCGCCCGCCACCCTGCCCGTGAGCCGGCGAGCGCCCCGCATGGCTACGTTACGGCACCCAGTAGGTGTCGTACCCGTAGTAGCTGTAAATGCTCTCTCCCCAAGTGCGGTCGGCGAAGTCAGGCCAGCGACCTTCCTTCTCGAACCCCGGGGCGTTCTGCAACTTTTCCTTGTCCACGTTGAGAATCAGCTTGTCCTCCCCGGCGTGGTGCTCGAACGCCTGCCACGGAATGGCGAAAAGCTTGTTGCCCATTCCCAGGAACCCGCCGAAGGAGAGCACCGCGTAGGAGACGCGGCCGTCTTCCGCGTCCAACACCATATCCTGGATCTTGCCGAGACTCTCGTTCTGGCGGTTGACGACCTCTTCGCCGAGCACCTTCGATGCCTGAACCGCGCCCCCGTTGGGCCGGGACGTCGTCCGCCTCGTCGCTTCCCGCATGCTCGCTCCTTTCTCTTTTGCCTCGCCGGCACGCGCGCGTCAAAAAGGATTGGCCGAACGCAAATCAGGATAAGCAGCGGAATCGGCGGGTGCGATAGGGTTTTGACCCCATCCGATTTTCCTGACGCGCTGGAGGAGGGATCGGCCGGGCGGCGGAGGAAGGAGTACTACTTCTTGCCGCGCTTCACTTCCTTGATGCGGACTTCCTGCCGGGAGAGAGCGGACTCGCGGTCCCGCCGGTAGGCTTCCTCGAGCTTCTCGAGCGCCTCGGGATCATGCCCGGCCGCGCGGTGCTCCGAGCGGAAAAGGATTTCCCGCTCTGCCAGCTTGGCCTCCGTTTCGCGGCGAATCTGCGCGATCCGCTCCTTCTGGCGGGGGGAGAGCTTCTCGGGAGCGGTCGATTTCGACCCAGACTTCTTGTCCTTGCTGCTGAGCTTCTCGATCGCCAGCTCGTAAGCCGATTTCAAACGGTCATTCATCGTATCTTCGTATCTTCCGAGGTCAAAGTCGCGCATCGGAGAATCGTGGGAGCGAGGAGAATAAACCCTGGACGCGCCCTTGTCTACCCGGGTTCGCGGTTTCCGGGGGAAAGGCGAGGATCCAAAGGCCTGGTGGAGACGCGCGTCTTGACGGCGAACCCGGGCTCAAGAAGCGCCGGCGCGCCTCACCGCCTTTTGCGGCACCTCCGGAACGAGGCTGGCCCAGGCGCTGACCTTCGGGATGAAGGCGTCGGCGCCGCTGCGCAGCGCCGCCAGCCGGTAGACCGGCTCGGTCTGCTCCGCCATGATGACGATCTGGACGTTCTTTCCGGTTTTCTTGATCATTGCGGTCGCTTCCAGGCCGCTGACCCGCGGCAGCGTCATCTCCATCAGGACAAGGTCGGGCTGAAACTCTCGGGCCAGGGCGACCGCCTCCTCGCCGTCCGCTGCCTCCCACACCTCTTCGACCTCGCCCCCTTGGAGAAGCTGCCGGATAGCATTGCGGAACCCAGGATTCTGATCGGCAATCAGGATGTTCATGCGAGTCCCCCTTTTTCGAAGACGGCATTATGCGCTTGGGGGCGGCGACGGCAGTATGGGGTGTTCACCCCAAACCGCTATCCGGCGGGCCTCTTCCGGGATAGGGATCTCGCCCTGCCTTCAACACCTCACGTAGCCGAGCATCCAGAACACCACGAGGAAGATCAGGATGGTGGACAGGCATCCGCCGCCGAGCTTCCAGGCCGCGACGCCCGCCAGCAAACCGCGAAGAGGACCCTGCATGGACGACCTCCTTCAATGAGAGTTGTCGATCACAGTACTCTGGCTCCCGCGGCCGCGAGCGACAACTCCGAATCTCCCTGCATTCTCGGTAGGGAATCCTCCGCGGTGTTTTCCCTACAGCGAATCACGTAGAGATCTCTCCTCGCAAATCGATGTCCAAAATTCGTCCTTCGATTACAAGAATGGTAGGTTCTTTAGGCAAACGGCTGGCGGGCTGGATCCACTCGCGATGGCCCGATTCCCTCTTTGGATGTTTGGAATGAGTCGCTTAAAGGCGAAGATCTCCCGGCGAAGCGAGGCGAAGGGCGGGGCCATGGTCGGCATGGATCCTGCTGTTGATGTCAAACTTCTTACAACTCTCAATTGAGCGGGCCGTCATTTCCCGCAGGAGGTCCCATGATAGGCAAAACACTCGACACACGGGCCGCCGAAGGACGTTCGGCGTCGATGGCGCGTTTCGGCCTCGCCGCCGCGGCGATCTTCATGGTGCTCGGCTTTGGAACGATGAGCTGCGCGAGAAAGGGGCCGGGGACCGCGAAGACCCCCGATGAGCTGCTCACCCAGCTCAAGGAGGACCGTTCCGAGATCGACAAGACGACCGACACCATGATGAAGCGGATCGACACGTTCAACGCGTCCCGCAAGCCGGGTGAGACGCAGCTGCAGTTCAGCGAGATCTTCAGCCAGGATTTGAGCCCCGAACAGCGTGACGTCCTCAACAATCTCGTGGCGGAGGAGAAGGACGTCTCCTACAAGGCCCTCCTTCAGAAGATCATCGCCGACCGGGACACCATCCGGGGACTCCAGGAAAACGTGATGCGCCTGGAGCAGAACCTCTCGGACAAGTTCGTGGTCGTGAAGCACGGCGACAAGCACCGCGACCTGGCCATGGCCTTCCTGACCCAGGAGAAGCAGGTCGACCCGGAGAAGTCGAAGACTCTTCTCTCCCAGATCGACCTGAGCGATGAGCTGCTGCCGGGCAACAAGGTGTGGTTCTTCTACGATCCGAAGCAGGACGTTTTCCGCACGTACGTGACCCAGGGTGAGGCCGGCCAGACCCCGCTCGCGGTGCGCCGGGCCAAGCAGCGCCAGCTCATCCAAGAGCGGGACACCTTCAAGAGCGAGCGGGACGTCGCGCAGGCGGAAGTCTCGACGCTGCAGGTGACCAAGGCCGACCTCGAGTCGACCAAGTCCCAGCTCGAGACCGACAAATCCCAGCTGGAGACCGCCAAGGCCCAGCTCGAAAGCGAGATGGCGACGCAGCAGAACAGCCTCTTCTACCACGCCGCGGACGTGCGGACGCTGAAGGATCAGGGAGTCCTCAGCTCGGTCCTCCAGCGCGTGGAGAACGTCAAAGGCGTCCAGTACGACGAATCGATCGATCTCCGGGAAGGGTCCACGATCAACCTGGATTCGCAGACCTTCGGCCTGACCGAGATTCGCAAGGTGAAGGTGCTTCCGGCGATCTACCAGGAGGGCAGGGACTTCACGATCGAGACCGATCAGGACCGCCACAGCGCCCGGGTAAAGATTCTCGATCCCGATCTCTTCAAGGGCAAGGAGGTCCTGCTGATCGTCAGCTAGAGCCGTCCCCGCTCGCGGGACGTCTTTCTTCAAGGCGCGCGCCATCGTTTCGTGAGGCGCGCGCCTTGTTTTTTGGCGGGGACGGCTACTTGTTGAGGTTGATGTTCTTCGAGGCGCCGGCCGAGACGGCCCACATCCAGCCGACTCCGACGGCGATGACGCAGCCGATGACAACCCAGGTCGCGCCGATCCTTTGAAGAAGCTTCAGCTTCCAGAGTGCGGCCAGGACGCCCCCCAGGAACAGGAGGTACCCGACGAGATACAGATTGAAGTACTTCATGCGCACCTCCCGGACGGACCCGGCGAACCCGGAATCCAGGTTGCAGATGCTCAGCGCATCAACGACCAGATAAAAACCAGCACTTCGATGAAGATCAGCAGCAGGATCGCCAGCTCGAGCTGCACGGTCCGGCGGTGGTTGAGCAGGTTCATCAGCATCGAGCTCATGTCGGTGAAGTAGACGACTTTCTCCTTGATGGCGGAGAGCCGCTCCTCCAGATCGAAGAAATCGTAGAGCTGGCTGTCGAGGCGCTCCAGCATCTCGCTTTCCCACGTCTCTGGCGGCTTGTCGAAGAGCGTGAGGTTGGCCAGTACGGACGAGCGGACCTGAAGGGCGAAACCGATGGCGCGCAGGACCTCTTTCACCGGAAGGCGCAGCCGGCCGCTGGCGTGGAGGCAATTCACCACGGGCTCGAAGCGGCGAAGCGCCGCGGCCACCACCTGCTCGATGTGATCCAGGGCCACCGACTGGGCGACGGTGAGCGAGATGATGGTCATGCGGTCCAGAGTCAGCTCTTTGAGCCGCACCTCGTTGAAGGTGACCGCGCTCTCGCCCGCCCCGACCAGCACTTCGATCTCCTCCTCCATCTTCGTGTCGGGCGAGTCTCCCATGACCAATCCGACGTCGGCGAGGAAGTCTCTCTGAGTGCGGTCGGTGCACTTCCAGAACACGACCGAGCCGAATTTCGTCAGGACGGCATAGCTGCCGCGCACCGGCTCGGTCACCAGCGGATCGGCGGCCAGCACCGGGTAATGGGGATGGCGCGCCCGGAAGCTCTTGAGGTCGACCTGCCCTTCGAGGTAGACGGCCCGCACGCGGACGCGTTCCGCCGCCTCGGGCCGGAAGGGAAGCGTGACGTTCGGGACGATCGACATGGGTCGCGGCGCCTCCCGGGTCGCGGAGCGGCGAAGCCGGAGCCAAGGAACTTGGTTGACCTGTCGATCCTCGTGATTATCGATCGCGATGTCAACAGCCGGCGCCGGCGCGTGCGATCCGGCCCCAAACGGTCCCCTCCGGAAGCGCGGCGCCCCCGAAGCGACTCCCTCCTTACGGTATACTGACGGGACTCTGGGAGTGTCTCCATGAAGCGTCGCTGGAACGTCTCCGCCTGGGCGGGATTCGGGACGGTCCTGGTCGCCTTCCTGACCTACGTCCCGGTCTTCACGCGCTTTCCGATCACGCGCGACTTCCCCTGGGCCAATCTGCTCCTCTTTGGCGCGGGTCTGGCGATCCTGGCCCGCGGGCTGGGCCGCGCCTATCGCGAGCCGCAGCTCTATCGCGGCAGGGTTTTCGCGCCGGTCTTGATGGGTCTGGGGGTTCTCATCCTCGTCTTCTTCTGCTACGGCGTCCTCGTCGCGTCGCGGCAGCTCCCCGTCTCGTCCGGCGCGCCGCACGTCGGCTCGCCGGCGCCTGATTTCACCCTGCCCGATCAGGACGGCCGGAGCGTCTCCCTCTCAGCGCTGCTCGGCCACGAGGGTGGAGAATCGCTCCAAGGAGCCCTCCTCATCTTCTATCGCGGCTATTGGTGACCCTTGTGCAACTCCGAGTTGCGGAGTTTCGAGGAACGCCTCGGGGACTTCGATCGGCGGCGGGTCCGCCTGCTCGCCATCAGTGTCGATCCGCCGGAGGTCAATCGCCGACACCGCCAGGAGCTGGGATTCAGCTTCACCTTCTTGTCCGACCCGAACGCGGAGGCGATCCGGCGTTACGATCTCCTTCATGCGGGGGGCGGACCGGATGGAAAGGACATCTCCCGGCCCGCCGAGTTCCTGGTCGACTCGAGCGGGACGATCCGTTGGGTCAATCTCACCAGGTCGATCACCGTGCGGGCGCGCCCTGAAGAAGTCCTGAGCGCGATCGACCGCCTTCCCCCGGGCAGATGATCGGGGCCACCGCCATGAAACGGCGCCAGACGTTCCCCAGGAGGCTGTCGGTGAAAAAAAAGGTGAAAAAAAAGAAGCTCGGCGGCGGCAAGCCGCTCCCCGGTCAGATGCTCGACCTCGTCACCGGCTACTGGGTCTCCCAGCTCGTCTACGTGGCGGCCAAGCTGGAGCTTGCCGACCGCCTCGCGAAAGGCCCCAAGACCGCCGCCGATCTGGCGGCGGAGACCGGCGCGAACCCGATCGCCCTGCACCGTATCCTGCGGGCTCTCGCCGGCGTGGGGGTCTTCAAGGAGACCGCCGGCGGCCGCTTCAAGCTGACGCCGCTCGCCGGCACGCTGAGGACCGGCGTCCCCGGCTCGATGCGCGATTTCGCGGTGATGATGGTCGAAGACTACAACTGGGAGGCCTGGCAGGACATCCTCGAAAGCGTTCGCAACGGCGAGGCGGCCTTCCCGAGGGTCCACGGGATGAAGATCTTCGAGTACTACGAGAAGCACCCCGAGAAGGGAGGCGATTTCGCCCGCGCGATGTCGAGCCTCTCGGGCACTGAGAACCCGGCCATCGCGGCGGCCTACGACTTCTCGGCGCTGCGCACTCTGGTCGACGTCGGGGGCTCCCAGGGCCACCTCCTCGCGGAAATCCTGCGCCGCAACCGCCGCCTGAGGGGAGTTCTCTTCGACCTGCCGCACGCCGTCGAGCGCGCCAAGGCGGCGCCGTATCTCAACGCGAAAGGGCTCCACGGCCGCATCGAGTTCGTGGCGGGAGATTTCTTCCGGGGAGTGCCCGAAGGGGCCGACGCGTACATCATGAAGTACATCCTGCACGACTGGGACGACTCCCTCTGCACGAAGATCCTGAAGAGCTGCCGGGAAGCGCTGGCTCCGGGCGGCCGGGTGCTGGTCGTGGACACGGTGGTGCCGCGCGGCAACGCCCCCCACTGGGGAAAGCTCCTGGACGTCAACATGCTGGCCATGACGGGAGGGCGCGAGCGCACCGCCTCCGAATTCCAGGATCTCCTCGCCGGGGCCGGCTTCCGGTTGAAGAGGATCGTTCCAACCGCCTGCCCGCTGAGCATCGTCGAGGGCCGGGCCGCCTGACGGCCCTGCCTGACTCCGGGGTTTTTCCGTGCCGACCGAATTGATCTACCGTTTCGGCCCCTTCGAGTTCAACCCGCAAAGCGGCGAGCTTCATCGCGACGGGGTGCGGATGAGCCTCGAGCCGCAGCCCGCCAGGGTTCTGGCGTTTCTGCTATCGAAGCCGGGGCAGGTCGTCTCCCGGGAGGAGCTGCAGCGGCACGTCTGGGGCTCCGGCACGTTCGTCGATTTCGAGCGCGGGTTGGCCTACTGCATCGCCCAGGTCCGGTCGGCGCTCGGGGATTCGGCCAATTCCGCGACGTACATTCGGACCCTGCCCCGCCGCGGCTTCCAGTTTCTGGCTCCGGTCCGCGCCGATCCGCCCGGAGAGCCTCGGCCGGACCCGCCAGAGCCCCAAGACTCCGGGTCGCGCCGGGTCTTGCCCCATGCCCTGGCCGCGCTGCTGCTTCTCGCAGGGGGGGCCGCGCTGGCCGCCGGCCTGTGGCGGGGCGGCGCTCTCGGCCACCTCTTCGCCCGGCCGACGATTCGGCTGGCGGTCGCGGCCTTCGACAACGAAACGGGGAACCCCGCGCTGGATTCCGCCTCCCGCAGCCTCTCCGACGCGGTGGTCGCCCGCCTGGCGGAGCTGAGCCCCGGGCGTCTGGGAGTCATCGGGAATGCCGCCATCCTGCAGCGCTTGCGGACCTTCCGGGACGTGAAGGAAATCGGCCGCGACCTCCACGCCGACTACGTCGTTCTGGGCCAGCTCCAGCATCGGGAAGAGAAAACCCGCGTCATCGTCCATTTGATCCGCTCCGAGGACGAGACCCATCTGTGGGCCCGCCGATTCGATCGAACCGGAGCCGACTGGCTCGTGCTTCAATCCGAGATCGCGGAGGCGGTTGCCGGCGCGGTCCGCAATTCTCTGCTGCGACCTCCCTCCCCTGCGGCTCTGCCGCTCGACTCCTAGCTGCTAAGCCCGAGCTCATCCCGCCGCGTCCCTCGGATCGCCTTCATCCTTTCCTCATGCCGTCCTGCAGGGTGATTCCCGCGCGGGTCGCGTAATCTCCGATCTCTTGTTCACTTTGGGAGGCCACCATGAGCCGCATGGATCGTCGTTCTCTCCTCAAGTCGAGCGCGCTGCTGCTGTACCCGGTGCTGAATGCCACGATTCCCGCGGCCGCTGCGGGGCCGGCGCCGCCTGCGGGGCAGCCCAAGGACGGCGGCGTGCACGAGCTCTACCCGACGCAGGATCCCGAGTTGGTCCGGGAAATGGTCGGCGTCTCGCATTTCAGCCTGGAGAAGGTCACCGCGTTGGTCGAAAGCCGCCCGACACTCGCCCGGGCTTCCTGGGACTGGGGCTTCGGCGACTGGGAAACGGCCTTGGGGGCGGCATCACACATGGGGCAGCGGGAAATCGCCCGTTTTCTGATTTCGCGCGGAGCGCCGCCGACGATTTTTTCGGCCGCCATGCTGGGCCAACTCGAGGTGGTCCAATCGATCGTCGGGGCTCTCCCGGGGATCGAGCGCGTCAAGGGACCCCACGGCATTCCGCTGGTCGATCACGCGACCGCGGGCGGCGCGGCGTCGGTGGCCGCATTTCTCAAGACTCTCGATACCGCGGGAAGCGAAAGGCCTCTCGAGCCCCTTGCGGAGCGGGAGGCGAAGATGCTGTGCGGCGATTACGTCTTCGGAAAGGGGCCGCGGGATCGCTTCGAAGTCACCTTCGCCGACGCCCGGCTCGGGATCGCCCGGACGGGCGGAACGCGGCGGTTCCTCTTTCATCGCGGCGGCTTCGATTTCTATCCCGCGGGGGCGGAGTCGGTCCACATCCGCTTCACCGTTCGCGACGGCCGGGCCACCACGCTGACGGTGGACGATTCCGGATCGCTCCGGGCAGTCCGGTCCTGAGCGCCGTCGGGGAAACGGCCAACGGCGGCTCCGGGGCGCGCTACAGCCCTGGGGGAGCGGCGGCGAGCCGAGCGGGGCCTTGAGGTTTCGGGAGGGCTACCGCGGGGGGTTCCTTTTCGCCCGGGCCACGAGGACGTCGAAGGCGGGATCGCCGCGCAGGACCGCGAGGTCGGAGTCGCGCATCATCACGTCCCAATGCGAATATCCGTGCGACACCGCCTCGTCGAGCCGGCGGAGGGCCTGGGCGCGATCTCCCTGCAGGGCGGCGAGACAAGCGAGGTTGTAGTAGACCTTGGTCGTGTCGGGATGGTCCGGCCCTACGGTGCGCAGGTCCCCCTCGAGCGCCTTCCGATACATCGACTCCGCTTCGGCGTATCGTCCCTGCATGAGGTAGATGTTGCCCAGGTTGTTGTAGCTGGAGAGCGTCTCGTGGTTCTGGTCACCCAGGATGCGGCGGCGCTTCTCGAGAATTTGCAGGTCGATGGCCTCGGCCTCCGCGTACCGTCCCTGGCTGTCGTACAGGTTCGCGAGCTGGTTCATCACCTCCAGAGCCATGGGGTGATCCTCACCCAGTACGCGTCTTTCCCGCTCCAGCGTGTCACGGAACAGTTTCTCGGCCTCCTCGTACCGCCCCTGCGCTCTGATTGCAATTCCCAGGTTCTGCATCGTCGCCATCGTGAAGGGATGATCTTCCCCCAAGATACGCCCGTATCTCTCGAGCACCTCCCGGTAGAGCTTCTCCGCTTCGGGGTATCTCCGCCTCTCGAGTGTGAGGATCGCCAGGTCGTGCAGGGAGCCGATCGCTTCGGGATGATCCTCTCCGAGCGAGGCGCGCCGCGCCTCGAGGACCCGTCGCATGATTTTCTCCGCCTCGTCGAGGCGCCCCTGCTGCATGGTCATCTGGGCCAGACCGCTCATCGAGAATAGCGTGTCCCGGTGGTTCTCCCCATGGAGCGCGCGCCGGATTACGAGGACATGCGCGTAGAGCTTCTCCGCTTCGGAGTAGCGGCTCTGGAGCCCGTACAGGAAGGCCAGATTGTGCATCGAGACGAGCGTCTCGTCGCTTTTCTCGCCCAGGAGCCGTCGGCGGGTCTCGACCGATTTCTCCAGGAGCGGCTCGGCCTTCCTGTAGAGGCCTAGGTTCGTATAGACGTTTCCCATTGTCATCATGAGCTGCGCCTGGACCTCGGGCTCCTTCGAGAGATCCTTCTCGATCTTGTCGACGCCCCGATCCAGGATCTCCCGCGCCGTGACCGAATTCCCGCGCGCCTCGCCCGGATCCGACACCTTGAACAGCCCCGTCAGGAACTCCGAGACCCGCGCGGCCCGGTTGCGCTCCCGGGCGATTCGCCGGGCCTGGACCGCCATCACGACGGCAAAACCGGCGAGGCCGATCAGGACCAGGGCTGCAAAGGTGACTCCGGCGCGGTGCCGCCTGATGAACTTCCCGGCGCGATAACCGGCGCCGGGCGGCCCCGCCAGGATCGGCTCGTCCCGCAAATGGCGGGAGATGTCGGCGGCCATCTCGGAAGGGGATCCGTACCGGCGCCGGCGGTCCTTCTCCAGCGCCTTCATGGTGATCCAGTCGAGATCCCCCCGCAGCTGGCTCGCCAGCTTCCCGGGCTCCGTTCGTCGGCTCTTCGCCGCCTCCGTCGAGGCTTCGCCCATCGAGCTGATCCGGGTGCTGGGCCGGGGGGGATCCACTTCCCGGATCCTCCGGAGTATCTCGTCGAAGCCCGCCTGCCGCAGGTCTTGCGGATCGAACGGGAGTGCGCCGACCAGGAGCCGGTAGAGAAGCACCCCGAGCGCGTAGACGTCGGTTCTCGTATCGGTGTCGGGCCCCCCGAGATCCGCCTGCTCGGGGCTCATGTACTCCGGCGTTCCGATCAGGACGCCCCGCTCGGTGAACATGGTCCGCTCGGTCAGCCTTTCTCCCGTCGCCTTCGCCACTCCAAAGTCGATGATCTTCGGGATGGGTTTGCCGTCCTGGATCGCGACCAGGACATTCGAGGGCTTGAGATCGCGGTGGATGACCCCTTTCTGGTGGGCGTGCTGCACTCCCTCGCACACCCGCATGAACAGCTCCAGCCGGTCGCGCGTCGAGAGGCGCTCGCGGTCGCAGTAGGCGGTGATGCGCTCCCCCTCGACGTACTCCATCACGAAATAAGGGGCGCCGCGCGGCGTCTCGCCGGCCTCGAAGACGCGGGCGATGGCGGGATGGTCCATCCGCGCCAGCGCCTGCCGCTCCGCTTCGAAGCGCGCCACGACCTGGCGGGTGTCCATCCCCGCCTTGATCAGCTTGAGCGCCACCTGCCGCCGCAGCGGCGCCGTCTGGCCCGCGAGCCAGACCTCGCCCATCCCTCCCTCCCCGATCTTCCGGAGAAGACGATAGGGGCCGAGGCTTCCTCCGGGCTGTAAGCCGGAGCCCGGTGGGCCCGGCGATGCACTTTCGCTTGACGAATCAAGGGAGCTCGTCGGCTGAGGCGGAGAATCGAGGAAAGGGGCGGCGGGGGAAAGCAGCGGCTCATCAAGGATGCCGCTCGGCTTGCTGGATGATTCGAGGAGCTGGCTGACGCGGGTTTTCAAATCGGCATCTTCGCCGCACGCCGCGTCGAGATACTCCGCGCGCTTCCCGGGCGGAAGCTCCAGCGCTTCCTCGAAGATCGAGAAGATGCGGCGCCAGCGCTCCGGCGTTTCCTCTGCCACGATCGGGCCTCCTCCTGCTCCGGGGAACGCAGGATAGCCGCCACGGCGCACGCTGTCCATCCGAGCCAAAGGACTGGCTCACCGATGAGCGCCCCCCGGACACCGCCACGGTGAAAAGTTTCACGAGTTTTCTGACTCGACCGGACAATCTGAATCACCACGCCTTCCCATGCCAATGCGTCGCTGGCCTTTCGGATCTGCGGGGGGATAGCGTGCCGCAGGACTCGTCACCGGTGGCCCGGCTCATCGGAGGTCGGCGGTCGATTCGCTTCGGGGGCAGGCGGGCTCCGTCGCCTCCGATGCCGAGTCGGAGCCGGCCGGGCGGAACGTGGGGAAACGCCACCGCTCCGTGCTTGCCAGCCTTGGCGCCCGGGGGCAAGTGTCCTATGATAGGGCCCCGCCGGGGTCGAGATCCCCGATGAGCGGGCGCTCGGCGAGTCTTCGCCCACGAGGGCGGACGCATGGAGAACGAGGGAATGCCGGACCTCGAAGGGTCGCTCCCCGAGCCTCGTCGCTTCGGCGAGACCAAGCGTCGTGACGCCTGGTGGCTCGCGCCGCTCCTGACGTTCATCGTCCTTCTCTCCTTCGTCGTCTACGCGACGTGGGCGGCGCTGCAGGGAAATCACTACCATTGGGGACCTTACCTGTCCCCCTTCTACTCTCCCGAGATCTTCGGTGAATCGCCCCATGCCTGGTTCGGCGCGAAGCCGGCCTGGTGGCCTTCGTGGCTCCTTTTCTCGCCGGCGCTCCTGATTCTCTGGGCCCCGGGCGGCTTCCGTTTCACCTGCTATTACTACCGCGGCGCGTACTACAAGGGATTCTGGGCGGACCCGCCGTCCTGCGCCGTAGGAGAGCCGCGCCAGCGTTACTGGGGCGAGAGATCGTTCCCGCTGATCCTCCAGAACGTCCATCGCTACTTTCTCTACGTCGCCCTCCTCTTCATTTTCATTCTCGCCTCCGACGTCTGGAAGGCTCTTTGGTTCGAGGACCCGGGGACCGGTTCGACGCGCTTCGGCCTCGGCGTGGGGACGCTGGTCCTCGCCGCCAATGTCTTTCTCCTCGGCGGCTACACGCTGAGCTGCCATTCGCTCCGGCACCTGATCGGCGGGGGCCGCGACGAAGTGGGCAAGGGGCCGCTGGGCAGGACGCCCTATCGCTGCGTGAGCTGCCTGAACCGCCGGCACATGCTTTGGGCCTGGATGAGCCTCTTCTGGGTGGCCTTCTCGGACGTCTACGTCCGCATGCTCTCGATGGGGATCTGGAGCGATTGGAGGATCTTCTGATGGCCGAAGTCCAGGCGCACCAACACGACGTGCTCGTGGTCGGCGCGGGCGGAGCTGGGTTGCGCGCGGCCATTGAGGCGTCGGCGTCGGGCGTCTCCGTGGGCCTCGTCTGCAAGTCGCTCCTGGGGAAGGCCCACACGGTGATGGCGGAAGGGGGGATCGCGGCGGCTCTCGCCAACGTCGACGAGCGCGACTCGTGGCAGGTGCACTTCGCCGACACGATGCGCGGCGGGGGCTACCTCAACGACTGGAGGATGGCGGAGTTCCACGCCAAGGAGGCTCCCGCTTGCGTCCGGGAGCTGGAGGCCTGGGGAGCCCTGTTCGACCGCACTCGGGACGGCAAGATCCTCCAAAGGAACTTCGGCGGGCACCGCTATCCGAGACTCGCCCACGTGGGTGATCGCACCGGACTCGAGATGATTCGCACCCTGCAGGACACCGGCGTCCATCGCGGAATCGACGTTCACATGGAATGCACCGTCACGTCGCTGCTCAAGGACGGCGACGCCGTCGCCGGGGCGCTGGCCTATGATCGCGAGCGGGGGTTCTTTCATCTCTTCAGAGCGAAAGCGATCATCCTCGCCACGGGGGGGATCGGCCGGGCGTTCCGGATCACCAGCAACAGCTGGGAATACACGGGAGACGGCCACGCCCTGGCCTTCGAAGCCGGGGCCGAGCTGATGGACATGGAATTCGTCCAGTTCCACCCTACCGGAATGGTCTGGCCCCCGAGCGTCCAGGGAATCCTCGTGACCGAAGGAGTCCGCGGCGAGGGAGGCATCCTGCTCAACAAGGACGGGAAGCGCTTCATGTTCGACGACATCCCCGAGAACTACCGCGCCCAGACGGCCGACAACGAGGAGGAGGGGTGGCGCTATACGCAGGGGGACAGGAATGCCCGCCGTCCGCCGGAGCTGCTGACCCGGGATCACGTGGCGCGCTGCATCATGCGCGAGATCAAGAGCGGCCGGGGAAGTCCCCACGGGGGCGTCTTTCTGGACATCGCCTGGATCCGGCGGAAGATCTCCGGAGCCGAGGAGCGCATCAAGAAGAAGCTCCCGAGCATGTACCATCAGTTCAAGCAACTTGCCGACATCGACATCACGCAGGAGGCGATGGAGGTGGGGCCGACCACCCATTACGTGATGGGGGGGGTGCGGGTAGACCCCGAGACCCAGATGTCGACGGTGCCCGGCCTCTTCGCCGCGGGCGAGTGCGCCGCGGGGCTGCATGGCGCGAACCGGCTCGGAGGGAATTCCCTTTCCGATCTTCTCGTCTTCGGCAAGCGCGCCGGAGCGTATGCCGCCCGGTTCGCCAAGGAGCGAGGCCTCGGCCAGACCGACGCCGAAGCGGTCGAGCGCCGGGTCCGCGGGGCCCTGGAGCCCTTTTCGAGGCCGCCCGGCGAAGGAGAAGGCGCCTATGTCATCCAGCGCGATCTCCAAAACACGATGCAGGATCTCGTCGGAATCGTCCGCACCGAACAGGAGATGCGGCGGGCGTTGGAGGAAATCGCCTCGCTCGAAAAGCGCGCGGAAAAGGTGCGCGCCGAGGGAAACCGCCAGTACAACCCGGCCTGGCATACCGCCCTCGACTTGAGATGCATGCTCACGATTTCCGAGGCTATCACGCGCTCGGCTCTCGCGAGAAAGGAAAGCCGGGGAGCCCACTTCCGCGAGGATTATCCGAAGAAAGATCCGGAGGCGGGACGGTTCAACGTCGTCGTAAAGGCGGCCCCGGACGGCGCCATGCTCGTAGAGCGGAGGCCTATTCCCGACATGCGGCCCGATCTCGCGGCCATCGTCAAGGAGCAGGGCTGATGACGTCCGCCACGTTCCGAATCTGGCGCGGGGACGCGCGCGGCGGCGAATTCCAGGACTACTCGACCGAGGTCGTCGAAGGAATGGTCGTCCTGGATGCCATCCTGCAGATCCAGGCGGAGCAGGCGGGAGACCTGGCGGTGCGCTGGAACTGCAAGGCCGGCAAGTGCGGCTCCTGCTCGGCGGAAATCGACGGAAAACCCCGGTTGATGTGCATGACTCGCCTCTCCGAGCTTTCGCTGGCGGCCCCCGTGACCGTGGAGCCGATGCGCGCCTTCCCCCGCATCCGGGACCTGGCGTGCGACGTCTCCTGGAACTTCGAGGTGAAGAAACGAATCAAGCCGTTCAAGCCGCGTCCACCCGACGCGCCGGACGGGACGTGGCGGATGTCGCAGGAGGACGTCGAGCGGGTCCAGGAGTTCCGGAAGTGCATCGAGTGCTTCCTTTGCCAGGACGTCTGCCACGTCCTGCGGGAGCACCACCGGCACGACGCTTTCATCGGCCCGCGCTTCTTCGTCCACGCGGCCGCGCTGGAGATGCATCCTCTCGACGTCGAGGATCGGATCGACGAGCTGGGAGCCGCCCAGGGAATCGGCTACTGCAACATCACCAAATGCTGCACCAAGGTCTGCCCGGAGAACATCACCATCACCGACAACGCCATCATTCCCCTCAAGGAGCGGCTGGTGGACCGCCGCTACGATCCCTTGAAGAAGCTGTGGGACTGGCTCCGGCCGGCGGGCCGCCCGTAAAGGTTCCGGCATGTTCGAGATGAAACCGATTTCACGCGAAGCGATCCCCGAGGCGCTCCGGAAAGCCGATCGGTATCGGCTCCTCAGCCAGCCGCGGCAGGCGGAGAGCATCTGCCGCGACATCCTGCAAACCGACCCCGATCGCCAGGAAGCGCTGGTCATGCTTCTGCTGTGCCTGACGGATCAGTTCGGACGGCCGGGCTTTCACGCGGGGATCAAGGAGGCGCGGGAAGTCCTTGCCCGCCTGCGCGGCGAGTACGATCGCGCCTATTACGACGGGATCCTCTGCGAGCGCTGGGGAAAGTCCCAGCTGGCCGGAGACCGACCCGCCCGCGTCGCAGCGGACTGGCTGCGCGAAGCGATGCGCCTCTTCGAGAGCGCCCAGCCGATAAGTCCCGCGGGCAACGAGGAAGCCATTCTTCACTGGAACGCCTGCGCCCGTCTCATCAACCGCATCGAGGAGTCGGGCGCCTCGGCCGAGGAAAGCGAGGCCGCTTTCCGGGACGACGCTCCCGTCTGAGCGGGGCCGTTCCGGCCCGCTTCCTTTTCAGTCTCTGATCCCCGCCGCCCGGGCCGCTCCCGCCTCCCCTTCCCACGAGCAAGAATTTGATAGCGCGCCGCGCCGGGGTGGCTTACAAAAGCCGCATCGACGGAAACCCGATACGCCGGCCCGGGCCGGCGTCGTCTTCCCCAGTCTTCGAGGAGGAATCGAATGAGACGAATCATCCTGGCGTCCCTGGCGGCGGCCCTCTTGTGGCCGGCGCTGGCGCGAGCGCAGAGCGAATCGCCGGCGATGCGCGACGCGGCGGCTCTCTACCGGGCCGGCAGATTCGCGGAGGCGGCGAAGGCCTACGAGACGGTCACGAGCCAGGAGCCCGACAACGGCACGGCCTGGTACCAGTGGGGGCAGTCGCTCTGGGAGATCGGGGAGACGGCGCGAGCCCTCGAGGCGCTGCAGAAGGCCGATCCGCTCCTGGCCGGAATGCCGATGATGCAAGCGGGCGTCCGCTTCCGAATCGGCCGCGCCTACGCCCGGCTCAAAGAGCGGGAAAAGGCCTTCGAATGGCTGGGCCGCTCTATGCTCACTTGAAGGCAGACATCCTGGTGCGCCCCGGCCAGAAGGTGCGCCGCGGAGAGGTGCTTGGCCACGTCGGGAACACCGGGAACGCCGTCGGCCCCCACTTGCATTTCCAGATCGCTTCGAAGCCGGCTCCGCTCACCGGTGAAGGCCTGCCGTTCGTCATCGATTCCTACGACCTTCTCGGCTACGAGACCGCGGAGCAGGGCAATTCGGCCGCGTGGCAGCCGCCGGCGGGCCGGGCCGAAATGCGCAAGAAGGAGATGCCGGTCGGCAACCAGGTGGTCCGCTTCGGATCCTGCATCAGGGCCCATCCGCCCGCCGCGTGCGGCGCTCGGGGCGTGGCCCCTCTCCCACGGCCGGGCGACGCCGCGCGGTCCTTCGCTTCGATCCGCGCGTCGAGCCGGCCGGCTTCGTGGCCGCGATCCCCAGGAGCGCCTCCAGGCGGCGCAGTGGCTGCCGCGCAGCCCGGAGGCTCTTTCGCTCGAGGTCGCGATAGAGATTGAGAACCTCCCTTCCCGCCTCGGAAAGCGACGCTCCCCGCCCGCGCCATCGAGACGTCGCCACCAGGGGCGTGGGGAAACAGCGATTCATCGTCTCCACCAGGAGCCAGGCTCTTCGATAGGACATCCCGAGATCCCGCGCGGCCGCGGTGATGGAGCCGTGGCGCTGGATCGCCTCCAATAAATCCGCCTTCCCGGGCCCCAGGGCGATCTCCTGGCCGCCGATCAGCCGCCATCGAGGTCGCGCTTCCCACCGCCGCTGCATGCTTTCCTTTCCGACCCTGACGGATCCGGAGATGGGCCCGTGGGGCCGAATCTTCGCGCCCGCGATTGCCCTCAATATATCCCATGATATACAATGCGCGCCTTGCCGAAAACGCCGCTCCGCCGGATCGGGGGACGCCCTTGCGAAGTTATCGCCGGATCGCAGCGTTCTTGCTCCCCGCCGCCCTCGCAGGCGGGCTGGGCGCCGCCGCGCCAAAGCGGCCGATCGAGATTTCCGTCTACGCCGCCGCCAGCCTGCGCGACGTCCTCGAGGATCTCGCGCCTCGCTGCGAATCGCAGGTGGGGATCCGTCCGGTGTTCAACTTCGGAGGCTCCAACGATCTCGCCCGGCAGATTATCGCCGCCGGGAAGGCCGATCTGTTCCTGTCGGCGGACGAGGCCTGGATGGACAAGGTCGCCGCCGCTGGGCTCGTCGACGGATCCTCCCGGCTCTCCCTGCTTTCGAACCGCCTCGTCGTGGTCGGCCCAGCCGATACGGCCATCGCGCTTCAAGGACCGGCGGACTTGAACCAGCCGGCAATCCGCCGGCTCGCCCTGGCCAATCCCGAGGCCGTGCCCGCCGGGGAATATGCCAGGGCCTGGCTCGAAAAAGCCGGGCTTTGGGACGCGCTGCAAGGCCGGATCGTCCCTTCGCTCGACGTCCGCGCCGCCCTGAGCCTGGTGGAAAGCGGCGCCGCCGATGCCGGGGTCGTCTACCGGAGCGACGTCGCGATCTCCAGGAAGGTGCGCATCCTGTACGAGGTCCCGGCCGCGGACGGCCCGCGCATTTCGTACGCGCTAGCCGCCTTGAAGGGCCCCGGGGATCCCGCGGCGGTGCGGCGATTGCTCGCCTGGCTCACCGGCCTGGAGGCGACGCGCGCCTTCGAGCGTTATGGATTCGTCGTGCTGGCGCATCCTTCGTGAGCGGAGACGCCCTGGTTCCGTTGCTCCTGAGCCTGAAGGTCGCTGCCGCGGCGACCGCGGTCATCCTACCTCCCGGAGTCTTCCTCGGCTGGCTTCTCGCCCGCTACGACGTGCGCGGCAAGAGCGTCTTGGAAACGCTGACCGCCCTGCCGCTCGTCCTGCCACCGACGGCGATCGGTTATCTTCTGCTTCGCCTGCTCGCGCGTGACGGTCTCTTGGGCGAGCGGACCCTCGGATTCGACCCGGGGCTGCTCCTCACCTGGAAGGCGGCGGCCCTCGCCTCGGCCATCATGGCGCTGCCGCTGGTCGCGCGCACCGCCCGCGTGGCGTTCGAGCGGGTCGATCCCCGCCTCGAGGCGGTGGCCCGCACCCTCGGGGTCGGCCGCTGGCGCGCCTTCCTCGGCGTCACCCTGCCCCTGGCCCGATCCGGCCTTTTGGCCGCGGCGATCCTGGGATTCGGCCGCGCTCTCGGCGAGTTCGGAGCCACGGTCATCGTGGCCGGGAACATTCCCGGCCGGACCCAGACGCTGGCCCTGGCGATCTTCAACGACATGCAGGTGGGGCGCGATCGCGAAGCCATGATTCTCGTCGGCATCACCGTCGTCCTGGCTTTTGCCGCGATCTGGTGCGTGGAGCTTCTCCTGAAGCCGGATCGCAGGGCCGCCTGATGCCGGCGCTGCGGATCGACCTGACGGTTCCTCTCGACCGCTTCATTCTCAGGGTCCGCTGGGAAACGAGCTCTCAGTTCCTGGGAATCTTCGGTCACTCCGGGGCGGGCAAGACCACGATCCTCGAGGTGATTGCCGGCCTGCGCTCCGATGCGTCCGGGGTGGTCGCCGTCGCCAACCGTCTTTGTCTCGATTCGGAGTCGGGGATCAACCTCCCTCCGGAGCACCGCGGCTTGGGCTACGTGCCTCAGGAGGGACTCTTGTTTCCGCATCGCGACGTCCTGGGGAACGTGCTCGCCGGGACGCGCCGCGCGGCAGGATCGCCCCGGCGCCTGGATCCCGAAAGAGTGCTTCGTGTCCTGGAGCTGAATGGCCTGGAGCGTCGTCCGGTTGGAAAGCTTTCGGGCGGCGAGAAGCAGCGAGTCGCCCTGGCTCGCGCTCTCTGCTCCGGGCCCAGTCTTCTGCTGCTCGACGAGCCCCTCGCTGGCCTCGACCTGCCGCTGCGCCGGCGGATCCTCCCCTTTCTTCTCCGGGTTCGCGAGGAGTTCTCGCTGCCGACGATCCTCGTCTCGCACGATCCGACCGAAATCCGGATCCTGTGCGACGAGATTCTCGTTCTCGAAGAGGGAAGAACGCTGGCCTGCGGCCCGGCGCAGAGAGCCTTCGCGGATCCGAGGGTCTTCCCCATAGCACGGGACGAGGGATTCGAGAACGCGCTGCGGGGGGAGGTGGGGGAAGAAGAGGAGGGTATGACATGCGTCGCCCTTGCCTCCGGATGCCGGGTTCGCCTGCGCGGAGACGGCCTGGTCCGGGGCCGCAAGGTGATCATCGGACTGCGCGCCGAGGATCTGATCCTGGCGATCGACCCTCCCCGCGGCCTCTCGGCGCAGAACGTTCTGCCGGGCGTGGTCCGAGAAGTCACGGAGGCGGCGGAGGGGGACGGCGTCGAGGCAAGCGTCCCCGTCACGATCGAGCTGGCCGGGACCGGACAGTCAGTCCTCGCATCGATCACGCCCCGCTCCCGCCGGGAGCTGGATTTGCGGCCCGGTCTTCCGGTCCACCTCGTCTTCAAGGCCCAGGCCTGCCGCGTCCTCGCGGCGCTCTGAAACCGGGGTAGTATCGTTCCGCCGCCTACCCGTGATGGCACAGCGGATGTTCTTGCTTTTGTCGAAACTTTCCGGCTCGCGCAGCGTCCCGCGGTAAAACTCACTCGGTTTGAAGGGAGTTCGTTTCGAGTGTTACCGTTCGCAGGATTCGCGCCCCACGGTCAATCATGGAGGAGGACGAACATGTTTGGTGTCGGTCGATCCTGGCGGAGAGCACTCCTCGGCTTGGCGTTTCTGCTCGCCCTATCCGGTTCCGAGGCGCGCGCCTGGATCACGCTGGCCGAGGGGGAGAAGGGAAAGCTCGAGCTCGAAGCCAGGCTCATGATCTGGGCAGTCCGCGAGGGGCCCGATTTTCCGTATCCGGCCGGCACTCCGGCCCAGGACGGGAGCACGACCGATTTCATGATTCGCCGGGCCCGGCTCCTCATGCGCGCGCAATTGTCCCCTCGTCTGGATGGATACCTGCAGTTCGGCCAGGACAACGTCGCCAGCAAGATATTCGCCGAAGACGCCGGATTCCGCGTCAAGGATGCCTACCTGAATTACAAGCCGGCTGACGCTTTTCAACTGCTCGCCGGACAGTTCAAAGTACCGTTTCTCCGCCAGAACCTTCAAGGGGACTTCGACCTGCTCCTGGTGGAACGGGCCGGATTGACCGCTCTCCGGCCCGCCCGCGAGGGATCGCGCGACGTGGGTGGGATGGTGTGGGGCAATGCCGGCGGCTTCCAATATCGCGCCGCGCTCTTCGACGGCTCCGATCAGGAGAGAACGACGAGCCAAAGCTCCCTGCGCGGTTCCACCCGCCTCTCCTGGAACTGGTTCACGCGCGAGACCGGAGTCAGTTATCCGGGCACGACGCTCGGCGAAAAGCGCGTCCTGCAGTTCGGGATCCAGGGGGATCGGCAGGATCGGCGCCTTGATTCGCGGGACGATTCGGGTTTTACGACGGAGCTGAGGAATTACCGTTCGCTGGCCGCGGACGTCTACTACGAGGAGCCTTTCACCGGACGATGGTCGCTCACGCTCGAAGGAGCCTATCTCGACCGGCGGGACGACTACGCCAACCCGGCCTTGAACACCCGGCACATCGACACTTACTACACTCAGGCCGGGCTGCTCCTGCCCGGAGGCGGCCCGCCGGGCCGCTTCCAGCTCACGGCACGATACGAGAAGCTGGACTCCGATCGCGGAGCCGGGGTCGATTCGATCCGGGCCCGTACGTTCGGGCTCAACTGGTTTGCGCCGGGCGAGAAGGTGAGGATTCAGACTGATTGGACGCATCGCTCCGAGACGCCCGTGCCGCTCCATAACGAGGAGATTCGCCTGTCGATCGTCTCGATCTGGTGAGGGCCGCGGCTCGGCTCACTTGGCGGTCCAGACTATCGCCACCTCCAGCGCCCAGTCCTCCCGGGGATGCCCTCCCCAGGAGGCCTCGGGCCGTGCCCAGACCGCAAAGGTCCGGCTGAACGCCTTCCCGACCTGAATGCCCGACTTGAAGCTGGAGAATTTCCTCGCGGCTCTCCGGATGCATGAGATCGGGCACCAACGAGTAGCTGGTCACCGAGGAAATCTTCCTTCCCAGCAGATGGCTCACCAGCTTGTCTTCGAATCGACGGCGCAGCTCTCGATCCTCGGCGATGCCCAAAGCGATGACTTTTTCGATCTTCGTTCTTCCGCCCGGGGGCGCATTCCATTGGGCGACGATCTTGATGGGGAAGCCGCCGTGAGCCAAGGAGCACTCAGCAGCAGCAGAGCCATGACGGCCAAGTATCGGTGCCTCATTCCGCTCTGTTCTCCCACAGGACCCAGGCCATGATACGCGTCCACCTCACGCGCGTCTACCGCCCCGGTGAACTGTGACGAAGCTCGATGACGAGCCAAAAAAAAGGCCCGGAGAGAGCTTTTCTCCGGGCCGTGGAAATCAGCTTGGCTCTGAGACTGGATCTGGCCGGTTTCTCAGGAACCCGAGGAACCCGACGCAGGCGTCACCTTGATGTCGCTGATTCCGAGGTGCTCGCCCTTCTCGTTGTCGGAGCAGGTCAGCGTGACCTTGTCGCCGGGCTTCAGGTTCTTCAAGGTGTCGATGGCCTTGCCCAGGACGGCAGCCGTCTTGGTCTCGCCCGCGTCGGTCTTGAAGGTCAGCTCTTTGGTATCCACGTTGACCGAAACCACCTCGCCCTTCGCCTCATGGCTCTTGCCGCCCTTGTCGCCGGCCAGGGCCGAGCCCGCCGGAACGAGAACCGCCGCCAGGGCGAAAAGAACTGCCGTCATCAACGCCACTTTCCTCATGCCTACCTCCCCTTCGATTGTGGTTTTCGATACAGGACCCAGCCCACCCACTCAAAAGAACTGCAGAAGAAGACTCTTCTAGGCGTCTGACGCCCCTCCTTTCAGTGACCGGGAAGCCGTTACTATACAATCTCGGCCGCCCTAAGGCAAAAATTTTCCGCCTGACCGGCTGGAGAGCCGCTCGGGGAGCCTCCCGGCGGGCTATCGTCGTCTAGCGACTCGCGTAGCCGGAGCCCGAGGGAGACAGAACACTCGCCAGGAGCGCCCCCAGACTCGCGACCGACGTCAGTGTCCTCCAGGCGTGGAAACTCTTCCAGGTCAGGCGCTTCGCCTCGAAGTCTTCGGGTAGCGTGGCGACGGTCCACCGGCGGATCTCATTGTCGATCGGCACCTCCACCAGCAGAGTGATCAGCAGCGTGGCGAGTAGGAGTCCCAGGCTCGCGACCAGGAGGGCGAAGCTCGCGGAACGTTTCGCCGGGTGCAGCCATACCGCTGCGACCAAGAGGAACAGGGCCGAGGGCATGAGGAGCCGCATCGGAACCGCGACGTTCGCGATGATCGTCTTCCCGATGTGCAGGAATTCCGCGGGGGAAAACGCCTCGAGCGAGCGCGTGAGCGTGAACCAGGTTCCCCAGAACACGCCCGTCACCAGGGCCGTCAGCAGGATTCCCGCAAACAAGACGATGCGACGGGTCATGCACGACCTCCTCAGTCGCGCCTCGACGCTCCAGGCGCAGGCCGCCCGCGTCGGGGCACCAGGGTCATCAAATCCAACTGTCCTCCGGCCCCTCAACTCGCATTGTGTCGTCCCGGGATGGCGAGGAAAAACGGCAAGGAATGGGGGGCGGCCCGCGGGTCGACAGGGCAGGCGCGGGCCTATGGCGCTACTCGTGGCGCGCTGGCGTTCCCGCCTCGGCCTTGGGGCGCCGAGTCATGCCCGCACCGAGCAGCGAGCGCCACCCTCCCTGAACGATGCGCGTTTGCCGCCCCTCCCGAGGCGCTAGATCCACCTTCGCACCCTCGCCTTGTAGGCTCGATAGGCGTCCCCGAACTTCGCTTCCAGATAACGCTCCTCCCGGCGCACCACCCCCCAGTGGACGAGAATCATCAAAGGCACGAGCCACACCAGCGGCCAGACGGCGCCGATCAGCAGCGCCAGCCCGGCGTAGAGAGCGGCGAGCGAGAGATAGAGAGGGTTCCGCGTGTAGCGGAATGGTCCGTCGGTGACCATCGCGGTGGCCGGGAGCTTGGGGTTGATGTTGGTGCCGGCGCGGCGCATCGCCCTCTTCGCCGGAATCGCCAGGGCGCCGCTTGCCGCGATGAGGAAAACGCCGAGCAGCCTGGCCGGAAGCGAGAGAAGGCGGCCGATGGGAAAGAGGAAATGCATGACCAGACCGATGGCGAAGGCGGTCAAGTAAAGCATGGGCGGAAAAGCGACGACTTCCGGGGAATCGGAGCTTGGGTCCCGGAGGACGCCGTTCATCGTCGATGGGGCCATCAGCGGGGGCCTCCCCGGACGTTACCGGCTCATCCCGGCGTTTCGGGCGTCCGGGTCCTTCCTTCCTCGAGAAGGGAACGGAATCCATCCACATCCTGCGCCCGAATGGAAGCGGTCAGGCGGTCCAGCGCCGCGCGCAAGCGCTCGAGGGCGGCGGGCGAGTGCGGGTTCTTCGCTTGGATCTCGTAATACACCTCCGGACTCTCGCGAACGACCGCCGCGGCGAGCGATTCCAGCGCGCGAAAGGAGGTGCTCCGCACCGGGGGCTTCGTCGCGGGCAAGGCGAGGGCGAAAGCGATGGCGGAGGCGTGGGCGAGGCTCAGTAGATCGGCCATGATCCGATCGTGATCGACCAGCGGCACGCGGACCAGCCGGGCGGTCGTCGGCTGGAAGAGGCTCTCCACCGTCTCCAGCGTTCCGGAGTCGTCCGTGTCGCAGACCACCACGTCGGCGTCGCGCAGCAGGTAGGTGGAGGGACCGAACATCGGATGGATCGAGGCGACGCGGCCGCCCGAGCGCTGCAGCGCCCGGATCGGTTCGATCAGCGGAGTCTTGATGCTGGCGATATCGACCACGACCCCGGAAGGGGGCTCTTGGAGCCAGTCGAGATAGAGCCTGGCTGTAGCGGCGGGAGGGGTGGAGCAGACGACGAGATCGGCGGACGGGAGCGCCCGCCGGGTCGCGTCGTTCGTCTCCGCCGGGGCGGCCGGATCGAGGACGCCGGTGCGGAATCCCTGAGCCGAGAGGAAACCGACCATCCACCGGCCCATCCGGCCGGCCCCTCCCACGACGACCGCCGTCTTCCCCGTTCCGACGGCCGCCAGGCGCAGGTTGTCGTCGTCTTGCGCCGTCACCGAAGCGCGGATGAGCCCGGCCATGAGCTCCTCCGCCACTGCCGATCCGAGACCCAGCTCCCGGGCGGCCCGGCGCGCACGCTCCACGACGATCCTCTCCTGAGCGTAGTCCACCGTGGGGATTCCCCGCCGGCGCTTCAGCTCCCCCGCCCGCCGCGCGAGCGCGACGCGCTGCGCGGCCATCGCCACGAGCTCCTGATCGATCCGGCTGATGCGATCGCGCAGATCGTCCAGGTTTTCATCCCGCGGCGAATCGGGCGGCAGGGAACCGCTTCCGGAGTCTCTGGATCGCATGCATCCGACCTCGTCGGCTCGGACGTCCCGGCCCCCGGCGGCGCAAGGGTTGCGCCTCAGAAATCGCCTTAGCCTCGAGGCCGCCCAGAAGGCCGGATGGCACGCGCCTGATCGCCGGGTGCCCAACGCGGCCCGCCAGCGAGGGCGCGGCTTGCCTGGATGGAACGGCGGACCGGACGTAACGGAATTCCGGACACGCGACGCTAGGTCTCGGCGACTTTCTTCAGGTCTTGGAGCATCATCTCCCAGTTCTTCTGCGAATGGTCCCGGGCCTCTTCCGTGCGGTTCTTGTCCTGCGCCAGCGTGACGCGCGTGCCATTTCCCCGCGGGGCGAGCTCGATGGTGACGGTGTGGTAGTTCTCCGGGTCGTCGCGCATGCCGGAAAGCGGGCTGAAGTGGCTGTACTCGAGCTTCTGCTCCGGTCTGACGCGCAGGACGACCCCCTTGTCCTCGTAGGCCTTTCCCTTCCACTCTCCGCGCCAGACGATCGGGCTTCCTTCCCGCCAGTCGGAGTCGACGCGGGCGCCGAACATGTATTGCCGGATCGCCTCGGGGTCGAGAAGCGCCTTCCAAACTTCCTTCGGAGAGGCGTCGATGTCGGTGGAGGCCTGAGCGATCAAGTTCTTCTCCATGGGAGCTCCTCTCGATGGGCCGGGACGGCGCCAAGCGCTCCCGGCAGGCCGTACCCCTCTCATGGCGAGTCTAGCATGGTCTGTCTGGGGAGCCGGCTTCAAGGCCCTGACGCCGGCGCGCCGAGGAGGGGCAGGGTCTAAAGAGGTGCGCCTGGATGGGCCGGGCCGCCGGCCGCCCGGCCGCATCTCGGAATCTCAGGCGGGTTGGCCCCGGGCCGCTGCAGGCGGGCGAGCGCCGGATCCCGGCGTCGAAGGAACGAGCCCGCCGAGGCCGGCCGCGCGCTCCAGACTAACGGACGGAGGCTACATAGTCTTCGGGAAATCCCCGCGCCGACAACACGGCCCGGAGCCGGGCGGCATAGGCCTCGTTGCGCTCCGAAGGGCCTGGCGGCTCCGCCAGATTGTAACAGAGCGCCGGGACCGCCTCGCCTTCCATCGTGCGCGCCAGGATGGCTTCCGGCAGGTATCGCTCCAGCCCGGGGGCCCGGTACAGCCGGGCGATCTCGGGTGCCGGGAGCGCCATCAGCATGCCGTAGGCGCGCCCGCCGGCCGCGGGTACGAGGCTGGCCCGCGCGCCGATGCGGATCTCGAATCCGTCGACGAAAGCGCGCCGCGGGCGCCTGGGAACCAGCGCTTGCTGGCGGAGAAGCTCCACGTCCATGAACAGGCCATAGAAGAATATCTCGACCGTTCGTGGAGCGCTATCCGGCATAGGCCCGCTTGAGCTTGTCGAGGTCGAGCTTCTTCATTTGAAGCATCGCCTTCATGGCCCTTTGGGATTTCTCCGCGTTGGAGTCGGTCAGCATCTCGACCAGGACGGTCGGGACGACCTGCCAGGAGAGGCCGAACTTGTCCTTCAGCCAGCCGCACTGCTGCGCCTTTTCGTCTCCACCCTGAGAGAGCCTTTCCCAATAGTAATCCACTTCGTCCTGCGTCTTGCAATGGACTTGGAGCGAGACCGCTTCGTTGAACCTGAACACCGGTCCGCCGTTGAGCGCCGTGAATTCCTGCCCGTCGAGCTCGAACGCCACCGTCATCACGGAACCCGGCGGCCGCCGGTGGATTTCTTGCCCCGCCTCCCCGTAGCGGCTTATCGTCGTGATCTTCGAATTCTTGAAGATGCCCGTGTAGAACTTCGCCGCCTCTTCGGCCTGATCGTCGAACCACAGACACGGAGTGATCCTCTGCTTGAGACTCATGATGTTCTCCTTTCGGCCTCGACCAACAAGCTCGCGAGGCTCCGACCGAACCGACCCTCCTTGCCCCCAGAATAACCCACAAACGCAGAGGCGCCCACGCCTCTCCCGGCCGCTCGAGAGCCGCCTTGTTCGAGGGGTGATCTCAGGGAGCCGGCGGGGTCACCGTCAGGTCGGGCGCCTGCCGGGCGAGGTCCGTCAGACCTCTCCCCCGGCCGCGCAGCGCTTCGCCCGGATAGGCGCGGAGCGCGCCGGTGGTGACGCTCCAGCCGCGGCGGGGGTCGATGATCTCGCCGCCAAAGCGGGTGATCGCGGCGGGCATGACTCTGGCCAAGAGGGAAAGGTTGCATGGGCTCGGAGGGGCGACCGGGCAGCGGACGGGAGCACGCGTCTCGAGCGCTTTTATTTGTCGTGAATGAAATCGGCGAGCTGGCTCGCCTCCTCATCGAGACGCACGTCCTTCGGGGTCATGGGAACCTTGATCTTGATCTCCGACTCCGCGCTGACGATCGGCTTGCTGACCACGACCGGCTTCTCCTTGCCGAAATCGAAGGCGATGGGGACCAGCAGGACCTTGAAGTTCTCCTTGTCTTCCTGCCGGGTCTTGATGGTGACCAGCACTTTTCCGTCGGCATCGGGGGCGGCGGTCCAGGAATAGTGCACCTTCGGGATTCCGGTGCCCCGGATCCACTGGTCGAAGAAGGGAAACATGTCGTAGCCCATCAAGCTGCTCGCCTCCCGGGCCAGGGTATCGGTGTTGATGTTGCGCCCCTTGTACTTGGACTGGATGTTGCCGACGAGCTTTGCGAATTTTTCCCAGCCCATCCAGCTTCGCAGCATGTGCACGACGTACGGCCCCTTGCTGTAGAGAAGGCCCAGGCGCCATTCGGATCGGTAGGCCGTGGCGATCGTCGCCTCATGCTCGGATTCCGCGGCGAATTTCTTCCAATCCTTTCTCATGGCCGCGAATTTCTTGGGATCGATCCCTTCGGTGATCAATCCGGCGGAATACTCGGCCCAGGATTCGCTGATCCAATCATCTTCGGAGGCCACCCACCCCACCTGCGTTCCCCAATACTGATGGGCCAGCTCGTGGAAGAGCACCTGATCGGCCCGCCCTCCCCCGCCGGTTCCGCTCATGACGCCGCTGAGGAACAGGACCCCCGGAGGGCTCTGGCTGAAGCCCAATCCTTGAGCCATCTCGGTGATGTCCAGATCCGGAGAGGGAAACGGGCCGAAGAGACTCTCATAGGCCTTGATTCCCTGCTGTACGTTGTAGAGGATGTTCTCGGGCTTGAGCGCGGGGCCGCCGCTTCCGCCGCGAACGGCGTAGAGACGCAACGCCACCTCCCCCGAGCCTGGCGCCTCTCTTTGGTAAACGCCATCCGTGGTCACGAACTCCCCGAAGATGAACGAGGGGAACATGACCGGGACGGTGCTCCGCCATTCGCCGCAGTTCATCTTCCCTTCCTCCCACTCTCTCACCAATTCCCCGGAGCCTGCCGCCTTCAGCGGTTTGGCGATCTTGACCTTCCAATCGAAGGTGTAGCGGCCCCCGTGATCCCCCATCTGAGGAAACCAGGAATAGGTCGTATAGATCCAATAGGACCGCAGGGTGAGCTGAATGATGGTGTCTTCGGTGATGCCGACTCGTATTTGCGTCTTTTCTCCCCGGCTCAGGGGCTTGGGCAGGAGGACGAGAAGCTGATGCCACTTGTGAACGTAGGGCAAATCGGCGCCGGAGGCGTCTGCCACGCGGGTCACGGTCACCGGCCTCCCCTTTTCATCCCACGACGAGGCATCAAGGTTGTTCACCAGATCGAACCGGAGAAGCTTCAAGCCCTCCGTGAGGGATTCCACGGTGACCAGAGCGTCGATAAGGACCGACTTCGTATTGGGGATCTCGACCGTCATGTCCACGTTGCGAAGCGCCGCGGCGTGCTTGTCGTCCGCCTCCGGCATCAGGTTGTAGTTTCCCTTCCCATCGTAATCACTCCTCTTGTGGAAGGAGCTCCATGGCTCATAGAGACGCTTACCGGCCGCACCGCCCGATTTTTCGCCCAGGAGAGCGTTCTCCACGCGGTTTCCCGGCATGTGGCCGAAGTAGATCTTCCGGTTGTCGGCGGTTCTGGCCTCGAGATAGAGGAAATCATGATTCTTCACGTTGCCCAGCCGGCTTTCCATGAAATCGAGCTGAAAGTCCCCCGAGTTGTAGTCGACCTTGCTGTGCGCTTCCCACGATCCCTGAGCGTCCTTCACGGGGGTCCCGCCGGCTTTCGCGTCGGACAGGACTTTCTCGCTTCCATCGTCGAAACGAAGCACCGCCTCGGTGATCGGCTCGTCGAACGTGTCCTTGCCGGTCCAACGCTTGAGAGACTTCTTTTCCGTCGCGTTGGGAAGCGTGACCTTGACGGTTCCCTGTCCTGAGAAGTAGGCGCCGGTAATCACACCTTCGAACGGCTGCGCGAAATAGAGCGTCCCGCTTTTCAGCGTCAGATCCATCGCGTCCTTCTGGAAGGCGAGGTTCTCGACGTGCAGCGGGTGATCCAGGTCGAGACCGACGCGGTAGAAGCCGTTGAAGACCTCTTCGAGACGAGCGGTCTCCGCGGCGGCAGGTCCTTCCGCAGCCCAAGGACCGTCGACCGTGAGCAGCCAGAGTCCGGCCAGCAGGAGGAAGCAAACCGCGCCTGGGGACGGGAAGAGAAAGCGGGCTGATCTGGGCATCGCGTCCTCCGATTCGACGCACACGGCTCCTTGAGCCGAAAACCTGAGGAAGGCCTCCAGCTTACGCAGATACTGGGGCCATGTCCATCTCCGCCGGGCAATACTCGCCGCGCTGGCAGGGAGGGCCGCCACCGCCATTGTCCTCCGTCGTGGTCAACCTGCGAAGGCCAGACCTGAGTCCCGTACGGGATTCATCGTATAAATAAGCCCGTTTCGCAGTCCAAGTCACCATCCTGCAACGGCGCTTACGATTTCTGTAGGCCGCCCTGCCTTCGGCGAATCTGTAACGACTCCAAGTGCATGATACACGGCCATTTTTCCAATGCCTTCCAGGCGGGGCTGAGCGGCACGTAGTTTGCTCGGATATCGAGCAGGACATGATGAGCCATGTCCAAGGAGGTCAGGATGAGACGGATACTTCTGGACAGGGCAGGACCAAGGACGATTTGTCAGGTGCTTCTCGTCCTCGTCATGAGCATGATGATGATTTCGACCGTGACGGCGGCTCCCGGAGGCTCGAAAAGCGGTCGCGTTCAGCGGACGGGGAACGAGAGATGCTGGGTCACTCCGGACCCGGTCAACGACGGCCAGCAATACACCGTGTTCGGTTCCGGCTTCACTACGGGTCAGGCCGTGAGCATTTTCGTCGGTGACGGCTCGATTCTGATGGGAGTCTCCGACAACCTGGGCGTGTTCTCCGCGTGGGACTGGGCCAGCTTCCGTAGTCCCGCGTCCATTACGGTGAATGTCTACCCTTCAGGCGATCGGAAGATGACGCTGCTGGCGACCTGCTCGTTCCAGGCGAACGGATCAGCCCAGTAGCCAGACCGGCCTGGACAGCCAGCCGGGGAAAGAAAAGGGGAGGAGCATGGTGCTCCTCCCCTTTCTTATTGCACCATCCCGCCTTCTCAAATCGCGAGGCGGAACGGCCGAGCTTGCCAAAGAACGGCTTACTTTCCTCCCGTGACCGTCGGCGTGCAGACCGTCACCGTCTTCGTGTCGGTCTCGTCCGCGTCGCAGAACTTCGTGGAGTCGGCCCCGTTCGGGCAGGTCGTCACGTCCTTCGTGACGCCGTTGACCGTGAAGGTGCCGTGACCGATCGCGGTGTTGGTGAAGGTCCCGGGTCCATTGAATGTTGCCGTGCACTTGAAGACCCATGTCTCGCCCGGCTCCAGGACTCCGTCGCCGTCGTCACCGCTGAAGTAGGCGATGGTCCCTCCATGATCGGTGCACTGCTTGTCCTCGATGAAGGGGCTGTTCAGATTCACCGACCCGTCGTTCTTCTCCGAATAGGTGTAGACGACGGTCGTGACGACCGTGGGTGAGGCGGCCTTGGTCAGGGTGGTGCTCGGTACTTTGACCGTGACGGTCGCCTGCGCCCTCTCCTCCTGGTCGCACGTGGTGGCGGGCGGCGGATTCTGCGGATCGCTGCACCAGGTGACATCCTTCGTGACACCCGCCACGGTGAACGTACCATGGCCGATCGCGGTGTTCGTGACGTCGCCCGTGATGTTGGTCTTCGTGCAGGTGAAGGTCCACTTCTCGCCCGGATCCAGGTCGCCGTTGTTGTTGCTGTCACCGCTGGAGTAGCTTACCGGGGAACACTTGTCGTCGGTGACGGAGGGGTCGTTCAGCGCGACGTTCCCGTCGTTTTCCTCGACATAAGTGTAGGTGACCGAGCCGCCGGAGACGATCTCGGTGGCCGAGGGGGTCTTGCTGAGCTTGGTGCTCGGCCGGCAGGTGTTGAACGGGATGACCTCGAAGTCCTTGAGAGTCGCCGTGAACGACTGCGACGAGCGGGTGTGGGGCAGGAAGGTGCTGATGCAGCCTTCGAAGCCGATCGCCGCCAGGTCGATGCCGACCTCGTAGAACTCCACGGTGTTGACGGTGTTCGTCTGGGTCCCGTCGGCGTTCCGGCAGCCCCAGCCGCCGCACCCGACCGCGGCGGAGCCGTTGAACCGCTGGCGGACGGCCGCGGTGGTGACGGCATCGACCAACGTGTCGTAGTGAGGAGAGATCTTCTTTCCCGGGTTCTTGACAGGATCGCAAACCTTGCTTCCGGCGGCCGGGGGGAAGTCCCCGCAGACCCACTTGTGAAGGATGGGGCTGCCGACCCCACCGCCCTGGGTGAAGTCGACTGAAAGCAACAGGTCGCCGTCGCTCCGGTGGCCCGAGAACTTTCCCGCGCAGGGAAAATCGGCGGGCTTGCTCCCCGCCACCAGATTGACCGACTCCTGCAGGAACTCCAGATCGACGTGGCTGTCGCCGTTGTTGACCACCCGCTCGAAGCCGGCGAAGATCTCGTTGACGTCGTCGTTGGTCGGGGTCGCCGGGTTCGGGGGGTCCTGGTGGCTGATGGCGTAGACGTTCGAGATCTCGTCCTTGTTCGGCACCGAGCCGGTCGCGAAGGTCTCGGTGTTGAGAACGTCGCCGTTCACCTCGGACCCCACCGCCGTGAACACGGTCGGGTCGCCGGTGCCGCAGCTCGTCACATCAACGGAAAGCGGGTCGACCTTGAACACCGCGGTGACGATCTTGTTGTTCGCCAAGGCCGCCGCGGTGATCGCCGGCTCAGTGGGGGGCGTCGTCGCGTTGTGGAACACGCCGCCGTCGAAGATGCCGCCGGCGCCGCTGCACTCGACCTTGATGCCGCCGGTCACGGCCGTGTTCGTGCAGCTGCGGGGATTCGCGGCCGCTCCGGCGTTCGCCCAGTCGAACGACGAGCCCGCCAGTCCGTCGAAGCCGATGTTCGCTCCGACACCGACGATGTTGTCCAGCTCCAGAAACGCCGTCGGCCCCGGGACGTTCACACTCGCCCAGACCACCGCGACCAGGGCGAGCGCCACCGCGGCCGCGATCGTCGTGATTCCAGGCCGAAGCACCCACTTCGAAACCTTGCCACGCATTGCTTTGCTCCTGATTAGAGACCGGACCGGTCGGTGACATGAAGTTCACCGCCGGCTCCGGCGATCAAGTCGGTGACTTTAAGCACACTGTGTAAGTGATTCTCTATTGCTTGCAGAACCTGTCCCTGGAACCCACTCACCCGTCCGGAGCCCGAGATTCCCCCGGGCGCGGGCACACCCTAGCGCCGCAATGCACCCCTCCTTTCACGCTCGCACCCCATTGTGACAGGGAGATCCCCTGCCTTACCCGGCCTCCGAGCAACGGAGGCTCCACGACGCGACGATCTTCATTGCTGTTTGGGAAGGAAAAGCTAGGCTATTGGGTACGATCAAAGTGCCTTTCTGTCAAGCAAAATCCAGCGTCAGACTTATAGACGACTTTGAACGTTCCGACAGTGCTCACTGTACGGCGGCTCGTCCCAATTATTTCATTATGGCCTCACAGCATCATACTTCCCTCCTGACCCTATTCACCGAAAGAGGCTGTCGAAAGGGGCAAGGGCTTTGGGTGGGGCAAGTGGCCTTTCTCAGGTGAAAATCGAACAATCTGGAACAATGTCGAACACGATGCTTTACGGCCCGGAGGGGGCAATGGAAGGGGGTGATGCAAGCCGGAACGAGGGAGCAGGAGTCGATGCCCTGCCTCCGGCAGCTCCCCGGACCTAGCCTGGACTCAACCCCGAAAGGGTCCTGGAAGCGTGGCAAACGAGGGTTTTTCGAACCAGGATTGACGCCCTTCCTCGAGTGATGGTCTAATGCTTGAATAACCTAGGAGCAGGAGGACGACATGGCGCTGAGAATCAACGGCGAGGCCCCGAACTTCACCGCGGAGACGACGCAGGGTCGCATCACCTTTCACGACTGGGTCGGCGATGGGTGGGCCATTTTATTTTCCCACCCGAAGGACTTCACTCCCGTCTGCACGACCGAGCTGGGATACATGGCGGGGCTCAAGCCCGAATTCGAGAAGCGGAGCTGCAAGGTCATCGGCCTGAGCGTGGATCCGGTCGGCGATCACCAGAGATGGTCCAAGGACATCGAGGAGACCCAGGGTCACGCCGTCAATTTCCCGATGATCGGCGACCCGGAGCTGAAGGTGGCGAAGGCGTACGACATGCTGCCGGAGGAGGCGGGTGACAGCTCCCAGGGGCGGACCGCAGCCGACAACGCGACGGTGCGCTCGGTGTTCGTCGTCGGGCCCGACAAGAAGATCAAGGCGATGCTGACCTATCCGATGAGCACGGGGCGCAACTTCGACGAGGTCCTCCGGCTCCTCGATTCCTGCCAGCTCACCGCCAAGCATAAAGTCGCTACGCCGGTCAATTGGAAGCAGGGGGAAGACGTGATCATCGTCCCCGCGGTTTCGGACGACGAGGCGAAGGGAAAATTCCCCGGCGGCTGGAAGTCCCCGAAGCCCTACATGCGGATCGTGCCGCAGCCGAAATAGACTCCCTGCCTTCCGAAAGCAGCCCGCCGCCGCGGGCCGGGCACGTTTCAGTTCAGCGCCGGGCTGTCCCAGGAATCGACGAACTCCGGCGCCTCGGGAAGGTCCCTGGTGCTCCATCGGACTCGATAGACCGGGGCGGCCTTCAGGGGCTTTTCCAGCGCTTCCAGCACCTCCCGAGAGGAAGGCGCGGGCGAAAAGGCGCGGCGCCGGGCGACAAAGCCTTCGAGGTCGAAGGACGGCTTCGACATCCGCGCCTGCTCGAAGTACTCGGCCACCGGACTCGGAGAGATCCACCTGTCCTGCACGCTTCGGAACGCCTCCCAAAGGCTCAGGCCGGGCACGGTAAGCCCGCCGGGGCCCGCCTTCGCGAATCCCTCCACCTCGAGAACGGGCCCCGGGACGCGGACGGTGAAGGCGGCGGGAAACGGGTCGAATACCAGCCTGGAAAGCTCTTCCTCGGAGTAGGGCGAATCCTCCGGAACCTCGAAGAGACTCAACACCTCCTCCAGTTCCTTCTTGAAGGGCTCGACAAAGGATTCATCCTCGTAGGAAAGGTCCGCCAATCGCTCGCGCTCCTCATCCGGCAGGAAATCCCGGAAAATGCTCCCGAAACAGGCGCGGGCCCGCTCGGGACGATCCTCGAGATAGGCGTAGAGCTTGCGGCCGGCTTCGAGATATCGACTGAGGGCGACGGCCCACCCGTTCATTCCGCGCCTCATCTCCTCCTGTTGCTGGCGCGTCGCCCGGGTGCCCGGCTCAGGGATCAGGGAAAACTCCGTCTCGGCCGGCTTTCGAGTCACGGTGGCCCGGACGAGCGAATCCGAAAAGAATCGCTGCAGCTTGGCGGCATCGGAGAGAATCACTCGCTGCTCCACACGGCTGATCTCCCCCTGGGTCCGATCGAGGAGCGTCCGTTGAGCCTCCGGCTCCAGGGATTCCAGCCGGCGGGTCCAGGGATCGTTCCCTTCCAGCGCGTCCCGTCGCGCCGCCTCGATTCTCTTCTGCGCCAGGGGACTACTTTTGAATTCGTCCGGACTGGCGATGCGGACGCTCACCCGCACCATCACGCTCTCCCCGGGCAGGAAACGCACTTCGAGCCTCTCGGTGACCGGTGGCTCGAAACAGGCGAGAGACGACGCGGTCGCCAGAATGGCCAAGATGAGACGATGTCGCAGCAGCGATGCTCTCGCCATGACGTGCAGGGTTTTCCGATCGCAAAATCCTACGTCGCGGGGGTGACGCACGCGATCCACATCGCCGGGGCGGCGCCCGACCGCCCCGTGATCATTTCCCTCTTCGGCCTCGGAAAGGGCACGCTGAACGGTCTGCAAATCGTCCGGACGGCATGGGCAGCTGAGCGGCGATTCCTGCTCCTATTTCTGCTGCTTCTTCTCCCACTCCGCCTGGCGCTTTTGCATCTCCTCCGGCGTCAAATCCTCCTTGTGGGTGGCCATCAGCCAATGATGGCCGAAGGGATCCACGACCTTCCCGTACCGGTCGCCCCAGAACATGTCGGTCACCGGCATGTTGACCGTCGCGCCCGCGTCCACCGCCCTCTTGAAGAGAGCGTCCACGTCCGGGACGTAGAGAAAAATGGAGGCGGTGACGCACCCCGCCGACTGCGGAGACTTGGTATCCGGCGACATCTCGGGAAACTCATCGGAGAGGAAGATCATCGAGTCGCCGATCTTCACCTCGGCGTGCATGACCCGGCCGTCCGGCCCGGGCATGGCCATTTTGGTCTCGGCCCCGAAAGCCTTGCGGTAGAACTCGAGAGCGCGCTTCGCGTCTTTCTGGACGAGATACGGAGTCACGGTGTGGTAACCCTCGGGAACCGGCTTGACGTTCGTCGCCATCGATATGCCTCCATCTTGGCTGTGGGCCTCCACTGAGGACGCTGTCTGGGAGCGCTGCATCTTACCTCCGTCTCCGGCAGAAAGGCGAATTCATTCGCTCCAGTCCTCCGCGCCTTCTTGACGTGCCGATAATCTGGGCACCGCGCGCACCTCGAGTGTCAGTCCTCCGACGAAACGCTGATTGAGCCCGGGGTGGCTGGACGCCGGCGCAATCCGCGCCCATCTTTCTCTATGCCATGGCATTTCGACGCATTCAGCGGCCTCGCGGCGTTCTGCTGCTCTCTCTCTGTCTCTCCGCCGATCCATTCTCCATGATCTGGGGGCGGATGATTTCACCCCCGGCGGCCTCCGAACGCTCCCGCGCGAAGGCGGCGCGATCGTCGCGGCGCGCGAAGCCGGAAGCCGGCATCATTCACCGGCTCAAGAAGGGACAGACTCTGTCCACCCTGTCTCGAGCCTATGGGATTCCCGTGGCCACCCTGGTGTCCGTCAATCGAATCACCGATCCCAATTCGATCCCGGCCGGGTGGCCGATCTTCGTTCCGGGAGCGCGCCGGGTGTTGGCGATTCAAGGAGATGACGCGCCGCCGTTTGCCTGGCCTCTGGAAGGAAGGATCATGACGCAGTTCAACGCGCCAGGGGGCAGGCACCACGACGGTATCGACATCGACGGAGAGCTCGGCCAGCAAATCCGGGCCGCGGCGGCGGGCCGGGTCCTCGAGGCCGGGAAGGAAGGCCGCTATGGAAGCGCGGTTCTCATCGATCACGGCGACGGTCTGGCGACCTTCTACGCTCACGCCAGCAGGCTCCTGGTTCAAACGGGCGACCGGGTCGAGCAAGGAGAGGCGATTGCCCTGGTCGGCCGTTCCGGAAACGCGCGAGGCACCCATCTCCATTTCGAGGTTCGCCGCGACGGCTGCGCCGTGAACCCGCTGGCCCTCCTCCCCGACCCGGCGCTCGTCGCGTCCGGACGGCGCTAGGACCCGGCTTCCCGCGTCGTTCGCCGGGTCCGATTCCGCTTGCGCCCGGGCTCGGAAGGCCTATCTTCTCAGGGAGTTTCGACTTGACCGGAACCGGACTGAAATCCGGGCGGAATTCGAGGCGGGAAATCTGAAAGGAGGTTCACCGTGCGAGCCGATCGAGCATTTACCGTGCGTTTCATCTCCACCTTCACTCCGGACAGGCTGTACCGCGTCTACGCTTGCGGCGATCAACTCGCCTTCGTCAAGATCGGCGGTCAAGCCGGGGTGGCCGAAGGCGTCGCGGCCCAGTTCGGCCTTTTGGGCGCCCTGGTCCTGGCCTGGTGGAAGAAGCGCAACCGGAACAAGGTTCAGCAGACTCTCGCCCAGCAGGACCAACAGGATGTCGAGCTTCTCCTGACTCGCGACCCGAAGAACTTCTCGATTCAGCCGGGCCAGATCGCCCGCGCCTCCATCGACCCGCCCGCCATCCTGGGCGCCCACGGCCGGAGCCACGGCAGCTGGAAGGTCGAGGAGACCAATGGCACGAAACGCAGCTTCCAGTTCGAAGAGCTGGCCGAGATGCGCGAGGCGATGCAGGTCCTTCCCCGCATCCTCGGAGCGGCGCTCACCATCAACGTGAAATGGGACGAGGGCAAGAAGCGCTACACGAAGGCAGAAGCCGCGGACAAGGCCGCCTGACGGGCTCGGCTCACCGAGCCAGGCTTATAACGGGGCCTTCCCTGCCGAGGCCCAGGGGGAAGGCGGCCGCCAAGCCCAATCCTGCACCCGGGCTCCTTCACTCCGAGACACACTCAACGCACGCCGCTGCCCGTCACGGCAGATTGGCGTCGCGGAGCGGTTCGGACCCGGCAACGGTTTGCCAGCTCCCCACCGAGCAGCTTCCCCCCGGTCGAACCAGGTAATAGAACCCCGAGCCGGAGGCCGGCAAGTCTTCGTCCGCGAGGGAGGTCGCTGACGGGAGGAATCCCGACAAGTCGACCGAATAGCTCGAGAGCTGATTCAGATCGCCTCGGACGAATGCGACGTCGGCGGATCCCGTCCAGGCGAGGGTGGTGACGTCCGCCGCGTGAATGCTCTCCCCGAACACGACGGGGCCCTGGTCCGCGTTGGGCAAGTCGGGACAATTGTCGCAGGCATTGAGCACCTGGTCTCCATCGACGTCCCAATGCGGCGCGATGTCGAGCGTGGCTGCGGGATCGAGGGCGCTCACGTTCGGCTGGCTTCGCAGCCCGTCGAAGTAATCCGGGTCGTCGAGGACCCAGAACGGATCGAGCGGCCGCGGGAGGATGCCGAGTGGAAACCGCGTATTGAGGTAGGACTGGAACTCCGCATCGCTCATCCCCGCCACCGACGGGTCCTTGAAATTGGCCTTCATGTGCTGGAAGTCGAAGACCGACGCAGCCGCCAAGAGATTCCGGAGGTCGGAAAACGACTGCGTGCCCCCCGGCACCGACGGATCGGTCACATCCACCGCGGCCTGGAAGCCGCATGCGACGCTGCTGACCGTCTCGTAGTCCCCCGGCTTGAGCAGCCCCAGCCAGTCGGGCCTGCCGTAGAGAGGATCCCCGTCGGCCACCGTCAGGAGCACGTCCTCCTCGGTCGCGTCGATCGGCGCGCGATAGGGCTGCGCCGGGTTTCCTGCGAAGACCGCGAGGTCCGCGACCATTCCGGCGCGCAAGCTCCCGACCTTGTCGCACCAGTTCAGAGCCCGTGCCGGACTGGTGGTGACCATCTCGATCATCTGCCGATCCGTGAGGGCTCCCGCCCACACGGTTCCGTTGATCAAGGCGAGGCTCTTGAGCGATGCGAGCAGGTCCTTGTCTCCCGCCGGGCTCCAGTCGGTGCTCAAGGAGACGGGAATGCCGCGTTGCACGGCGCCGGGAGCGTCCGCCGTGACGCCGTAGTAGAGGTAGTTGCTCGTCGGGGCGATGATCAGCTTGGCGCCGGCGGCGGCGACCTCATCGAGCTGGGCGGGCGTGAGGGCCGAGCCGTGGATGATCACCGTCTCGGAGCGCAGCAGGCAGACGTTTTTCAGGACCGGAAACTCGAGAACCGCATCCTCCGCGGACCCCTCTCCCAGGTGCACCAGCCAGGCGTCCACCGCGCCCGCCTCCATGTCGGCCACGAGAGCCGGGGCCTCCTGACTCTGGAAGGTGGAGTCCAGAACGGAAAGGGACCGCTGGCGGATCCGGTCCGTCCCGAAATTCGCGACGTCGACGTTGCGCACCAGGTGGCGCGTGAAGCCCGCGGAAAGCGGGAAGCTCCCCTGCTCGGTCGTGGTGCCGGCGGCCAGGGCCTTGACTTCCGCATATTTTCCGACCTCCGGCAGGAGATCGTAGTAATTCGGGTCCGTCAGCAGGTCGTGCGGATAGCGCACGTTCGGCCGGTACGCATCCAGCGAGGTCCAGTCGGAGACGTCCTGCATCAACGACGGAACGTGCCAGGCGGGAATCGTGTTGAACGTGAGGTGGTCATGGATGTTCATCAGTCCCGGGAAGATCATCCCCCCCGTTTCGATGACGCTCGCTCCGGCGGCGTCGGGAGGCAACGGCTGGCCCGCGGGAACGACAGCCAGGGCCCGATTGCCCTGGACGTAAACGGCGCCGGGGAAGACCTGCGCGGCCGGCGGAAGCGTCTCGTCCATCGTCACCAGCGTGCCGGTGAGCACGTACCGTCGGGATTGGAGCGGATTGACGCTGCCCGGAGTGCCGAAGTCCCCGAGCCCGAAGCCGGCGTGCGCCGTGGCCCAGGTAAGAGCGTCCGAGGTCGGAAGGCGCGGACTCACTCGTTCCAGCGATGCTCCGAAGCTGTCGGTGAACGGGGACCCCGCGTACACGAGACGGTCCTGCTCGACGTTCGCCGGGTCGATGAGGACGACTTCATCCCCGCTGTTCGACAGGTTGAAATTGCTCCAGACGAGATCTGCCGTGAAGCCGCCGTTGAGCGCCGGATCGCCCTGGGCCGCAATGACGAGGAACGCTCCGGGCTGAATGGGAACCGGAGCGCCCAAGGGGATGACGTAGGCGTCGAAGTCGTCATCGCGCAAGGTCCACCCCTGAAGGTCCACGGCCGCCGCACCGGAATTGTAGAGCTCCACGTACTCGCCCGACGCGTCGCCGACGGCCGCGGGGTTGATCATGACCTCGTTGATCACGACCGGCCCGCCCGCACGGAACTGGAAGGGCGGTCCCGGCTGGCAGCTCACCGTGCGCGTCGGCGCGTCACATCCCCCTCCGGAGGCGCCGGAGTTCGTGGGCGTGCCTTCGACTGGCCCGTTCGTCCAGTTGGCGGCCTGGTCTCCTGGTTGCGTCGGATCGACCCGCTGCATCGTCTGCCGCGTCGAGCTGTTCCCGGCATACCAGGCATCGACGCGATCCTGGAGCGCGCCGGCGCCGTCGCGCAAGGAGAGGATCTCTCCGGCGTTCTCCAGAGCCCCCGTATAAATCTGATCAGCCGCGATGCCCGGCACGGTGTTGTCGTCCGTGCGCTCCAGGAGAAAGTAGCCGCCCACCGGGATAGTGCCCGACAGGGCGATGGTGGGAGTTCCGTCGGCTGAGGCCAGCGTCCACCCGTTCAGGTTGACGGGGCCCGCGGTATTGTTGAAAAGCTCGATCCATTCGTCGTTGGCGCTGGCCAGCGTCCCCATCCAGGCGATCTCGTTGGCGACGACCTGACGGACCGCCGTTTCCTGCGCGGCCGCCTCGCCCAGGCCGCATGCCAGGACGCTCAAGAGAAAGAGGGCGAATGCGGCGAGACGCCGAAGAGTAATGAATCCGAGAGGTGGATTCTCCATGGGTCCACCGGCAGGACGGGCGCGGCTTGGAAGACTTCTGAGTCGGAAACTTGGGTTGATTGGGGAGGTCTGTCAAGGAGAAATCGGGAAGGGAGGGCAATTGCCCGACGATGTCCGGTCGTCGTCGGAACACGACGATAGTTCCGGGCCCGGCTTCAGGAACGAGCGAGCCCGGCGCCCTCTTGGGCGGAGGCGTGATGGTCTCCGCTACGGGGTTCGAGGACGCAAAGACCGCTGCCGCCGGGCGCGCATCGGCGCCGCCACGGATCCCGCCGGCCCCTTTCCGGTCAGGGGCTGCCGAGTAATCCCTCGGATCGGGATAGGGAAGAGTTCCGCCGGCGCCGGCCGGCCCTACTTCATCAGCTTCTGAGCCAGGGCGATCGCCTTCCGCATGCCCTTCGTCTCACGCAGTCGCTTCACTTCCGCCTTCTGTCTCGGCTTGAGCTGCCGGATGTAGCCGATGTACAGCCCCTGCAGCTTCAGCTGGGCGCGGCGCTTCGGAGAGAGCCTGAGCTTCCTCACGAGGCGGGCCGAGCCGGCGTTTCTCGGGACACGCACCGCCCTCCGCAGCTTGGGGCTCAGGCGGCGCAGGGACCGATCCATCGCCTTCAGAGTCCGGCGGAGCGTGGCTATCTCACGACCAATCGCGGCAGAAACTTGCATCGATTACCCCCTCGCAAGAGTGTGCAATACAGAACAGATCGAATCACTGAGCGGGCGCAAATACTAACCGAGAACCGTGGGAGATTTCAAATAAGAAGTTCAGTGTCCGCCCGCTATCCGCTCGCTGTCACTCGACTCTCGCGGCCTTCGCATTTCGCCCCGCCAGATTTCGATTGCCCGCGACGTCCCGGAGCGAATTACGGCTCGAAGAGCCGGTGGGCCGGCCAACCGGCCGCCCTCGGCGTGAAAGTCCTGCCCAAGGGGGGCCGATGAAAATGGATGGAATGGCCGCGTAGGGGAAGGCAGGGATCAGGTTTCGTCCTCGGTCGAATCGGGAGAGGAGTCGCCTTCCGGCAAGTCCTGCCACTCTTCCGGCAGGGCCTGAGGACCCGGCTGAATACCAATCAGGTCGGGATCCTCATCGCCGGGTTGCCGCGAGGCCTTCGCTTCGGTCTTCGCCCGGCGATTCGCCACCTTGTCCTGCTGCTTTTGCTGCCGGGCGAGCTCTTTCCGGCGCTTCTTGAAGCTCGGTCTCGATTTTTTCCCCAGGTTGTCCTCCAAGCATCCAGTGTAGGGCCGGGAAGGAGCGGGATTGACGGCGCTTCAGAGACGGCGCACGCCGTGATGGAGCACGGGCGTCACAGGACGCGCACGTTCATCGCGGCGGGTCCCTTCTTGCCCTCGCCGATCTCGAACTCGACGTTCTGCCCTTCCGTGAGGCTCTTGAAGCCCTGGCCGTCGATCGCGGAGCTGTGTACGAAAACATCCTTGGAGCCGTCATCGGGACTGATGAAGCCGAACCCTTTTTCCACGTTGAACCACTTCACTTTGCCTTTCACCATCGACCTCCATCTGCGTTCTGTCTCTTGATCCGACAAGCAATTTCAGTGCCGACGCCACCGCGGCGCCGTGTCCATAGCGGCATGCAAGGATTCGTGGCTCATGCCGCAGCCTATGCGAGTCTCCCGGGTTCGTCAAGGCGGCCCTAGCTTCGTTCCTCCTCGGGGGCGCTCCAGCGGCGAAACCGGACGCCGGCCGGGGTTGCGGCGGGCGCCCGGGCCGGATCCTCGATGGCTCCAAGCGGCGCCGGCGATTTCCGCCGGATCGCGTGGGCCGTCTTCAGCATGCCATAGCGGCTCACGAGGTAATTGCGCGCGGCGTGCGACAGAAAAGCGGGCAGATCCCATTCGGCGCCCCGGAAACGCCGGCGGATGCATTCCATGGAGTAGGCCTCGCGCAGAAAGTAATAGTAACCCTCCTGCAGCTGATCCTCGGTCATCCGTTTCGGACGAAGGAGGACGTGGGCGCCGTCGAACAGGGGCCAGTTGTAGTCCATGGCGACGTCCGAGTCGGCCGGGCAGCGGGCTCGCGGCAGGAAATCACCGCCGGCGAGCGCGTCCCGGAACGTCCCCGTTCCCGGATAGGGCTGAATGATGTTGGCGACCACGAAATCGATGCCGCAGGCTTCGATGAACTCGAGCGTTCGATCAAAGATGGAGGAATCGTCCCCATCCAGGCCGAACACGAACGCGCCCATGACGTTGATCCCGGCGTCGTGCACGCGCCTCACGCGCTCCCCCATAGTCCGGGTTTCATTCGACCATTTGCCGAGGCCGTCGATGGCGGTCTGACTGACCGACTCGATCCCCAGGAACAGATCGCGGCAGCCGCTCCGGTGGGCCAGCGCAAGAAGCTCCGGCTGGTCGGCCAGGTCGATCGTCAGCTCGGCCGCCCAGCGGCGTCTGAGGGGTTGAAGCGCCTGGCAGAGGGCGCGGAAAGATCCGGCGGCGTTGTAGAGATTGTCGTCCCAGAAGAAGAACTGGCTGGTAAAGCCCGGGCCCATCCGGGCGATGAGCCGTTCGCCGTACCGGGAGCCGAAGACCGGCAGCTTGACGAGAGTCTTCAGGACCTGGTTGTAGAGGCCCGGACCGATCCGATCGATGGTCTCCCGCGTGAAGGCCGGACCCTGGGCCGCGATCTCCTCGACCACGTCGGCGACGTCCCGGTTGCGCACCGTTTCGCCGTTGGTCAGGAATACCGCGCAGAAATGACAATCGAGCTTGCAGCCGCGGGCGAACGTGGTCGAGGCGACGATCTGCTGCGGGCGCGACCTCAGGGAATCCCAAATCCCCATGTCGAGGGCCAGGGACCCTCGGGAACGGATCCGCGCGAAGGGGGCGCGGTAGAGCGCCCGAACCGGTTTGCCCGCCTGGACGTCGGCCAGAAGCTCCGCGGCGGCCCACTCTCCCTCGCCGGCGACCACGGCGTCGACGTGCCCGAACCGGGTCGCCTCGTCGGGGAGGGCCGAGGCGTGGGGCCCGCCGAGGACGACCGTGACGCGCCTTCCGGCCGCGGCGTACGCCGCGCGCGCCTCGCGCGCCCGCCGATACGCTTCACGGACCGAATCGGTATAGGCGGTGATGAACAGGACGTCCTGGCCGCCGCGAGAGCCCTGGAGCTTTTCGCTCAGAATCTGCTCGAACGAAATGGGGCCCTCAATCTTGTCGTGCTGCACCGCCACGCGGGTCGACTCACTGAGTATCCCGTTCTTGCGCAGAAAGCCGACCAGGTAAGGGAAACCGATCCCCGGGCTGCGGACGAAGGGGCCGACCGAATGCTCCAGCCGCCCCAGCAGACCACGGCCGCGAAAAGGACGGTCCACCACATAGGAGTCACGGGGGGTGAGACAGACGAGATTCTCGATGGCCGACAGTAGGATTTCCTCTCAGAGCGTGTCCCCACCCGGGGACCGGGCCGCCACTGTACAGCGCGGCGCCGAGAAACACAACCCCTTATTGATGTGGGAGGTGGGCAGATCTCGTGGAGGCTCAAATCTCTTGCCCTTTCCCGGGAGGAGGCGTACCCTTTCCGAGATACTCATTGCATCCTCAAGAGGGTCCAGCAGACGTCCGGATCCTTTCGGTTGGATCTGTCGATGAACCCTGACGAGAGGGCCGACTCCCTTCGCGAGACGATGCCGCATGCTCCGAAGCCCAAAGGAGGATCCGGGTCCGGAACGCGCGGATTCCGCGAGATCGGCGTCGAGGTCATCCCAGTCCAGCCGTCGGGCGCGCAAAAACCTCTCCTGTGCGGCAAGAGCTGGCTTCCATGCGCGAATACCTCCAGTCGATGATCGAGCAGCAGGACGCCGCGAATGAAGAGCTGCGCTCGGCCAACGAGGAATTCATCTCGAGCAACGAGGAGCTGGAGACGTCCAAGGAAGAACTGCAGTCGACGAACGAAGAGCTGACCACGGTCAACGAGCAGCTCCAGCGCCGTACGCAGGAAGTGGAGCGGCTCAACAGCGACCTCGTCAACCTGCTCACCAGCACGAACCTACCGATGATCATGGTGGGTGTCGATCTCCGCATCCGGCGCTTCACTCCTGCCGCCCAGAAGCTGATGAACCTCATCGCCGCCGACGCCGGGCGTCCCCTCGAGGACATCAGGCCGGCCAACCTCGTCCCCGATCTTGCGGCGGTCATCAAAGAGGTGATCGAGCAGGACCGGACCTTCGAACGCGAGGTGCAGGATCGCCGGGGTCGATGGTACGTGCTGCGGGTCCACCCGTATCGGACCGCTGACAACCGGATCGATGGGGCGGTTCTCGTGCTCGTGGACGTGGATCAAATGCGCAAGGACCAGGAGGAGTTGCGCCGGCGGGCTGCGCTCATCGAGCTGTCGCGGGACGCCATCATCATCCGGAACGCCGAGAACCAGGTGTCGTTCTGGAACCGCGGCGCCCAAGAGATGTACGGCTGGAGCGCCGAAGAAGCCCGCGGAAAACCCCTGGAGACGCTCGTCGGGACCAATCCCGCGATCTGGGCGGAGCTGAACGCCCAGCTCGACCTCTCCGGATCTTGGGAAGGAGAGCTTCATCAAAAGCGGCGCGACGGAACCTCCATCGTCGTCCGCTGCCGGGAGGTCCTGGTTCGAGACGAAACCGGAGACCGATCCGCAGTCCTGGCCATCGAGCGGGACGTCACCGAGCACCTGAAGACGCTCGACGCGCTCAAGGAGGCGGACCGGCGCAAGGACGAGTTCCTGGCGACGCTGGCCCACGAGCTTCGCAACCCGCTCGCGCCGATCCTCAACGGGGTGGAGATCCTGCGCATGGCGGGCGACGACGCGGAGCAGGTGAGGCGGGCCCAGGAAATGTTGAGCCGCCAGGCCCAAAACTTGGCTCGCATCGTCGACGATCTGCTCGACATGACGAGGATTGTCGAGAACAAGATCGAGCTGCGGAAGGAGCAGGTGGCCCTGCAGACGGTGGTCCAGACGGCCGTCGAGACCTGCCGCTCCCTCCTCGAAGATTGCCACCACCGGTTGAGCGTGGAATTGCCCGCGGAGCCGATCTACCTGCACGCCGACGCGGTGCGACTTTCCCAGGTGCTCGCGAACCTCTTGACGAATGCCGCCAAGTACACCGAATCGGGAGGGCAGATCTGGCTGACGGCCGAGCGATCGAATCATGGGTCGAGGAAAGGGCAAGGCGCGCCGCAGGCGGGGGAGGTGATCATCCGGGTCCGGGACACGGGAATCGGAATCCCCGCCGAGCTATTGCCGCGGGTCTTCGAGATGTTCACCCAGGGTCCCCGCAGCACCAGACAAGGGCGCGGCGGCCTGGGAGTCGGCTTGACCCTGGTTCGAAGCGTGGTTCAGATGCATGGCGGGAGCGTCGACGTGCACAGCGCCGGCCCCGATCAGGGCACCGAATTCATCGTCCGTCTGCCGCTGTCGGAAGAGGGCGCGCCCGAAAAGCCCAAAGGGTCGAGTTCCAGACAAGCGACCGGGTCGGCCCCGAAGCGGATCCTCGTCGTGGACGACAATCCGGACCAGGTCAAGAGTCTGGGTTACCTGCTCGAGCTGATGGGACACGACGTGCGCCTGGCGGAAAGCGCCGAGGCGGCGCTCGAGGATGCGTCCGATTTCAAGCCGCAGGTCGCCCTCGTGGATCTGGGGATGCCGGGCGTGGACGGCTACGAGCTGGCCCGGCGCATCCGCAGGGACCCCCGGCTCCGCGGCATCCTCCTCGTGGCGCAGACCGGCTGGGGCCAGAGGGAGGACTTCCGCCGCTCCCGCGAAGCCGGCTTCGACCATCACCTCGTCAAGCCGATCACCGCCGCGGCCCTCCAGAAGGTGCTCGAAGAGGTCTCTCCCGCAGCTGAAACGGGCGCCCGCCCCATCGCGAGAGAGAGCCGGCGGCGGGCCGCCCGACCGACTCAGTGAGCCATCGAGGCCTGGGTGACCCCCACGTCATTCGAGTTGATGTCGAACGTGATCATGAAGCCGTTCGTGCCTTTGAATTCAAAGGCCTTCTCACCGACCCGGTAGGCCTCCACCTCGTTGGGCATCAGGACGAAGCCGTCGTTCCGCGGAACCCCCCAGTACTTCAGGTTCTTGATCACGACCGGCTCGTTCGTGTTGCCCGGATGGCGCTTCAGCTTGACCTCGGCCGACTTTCCGCCGTCCAGCGTGGCGTAGGCCGAGTCCTTGTCGTAGGTCCACTTGTCGATGGTTCCCTCGGCGGTCGTGAGAGAGTTCCACTTCACCGGGTAGATGTGGCCCACGATCGCGGCCACGCCGGCGCGCTGCTCTTTGGTCATGGTCTTGTCGAAGGTCAGGACGGCCCAGTCCATCTGGCCCTTCGAGAAGTCCCCGCCGAGATCGCCCGCCACCCAGAACTTCAGGCCGTCGAGCTTGACGTTCCCGTAGTGCCCCTTGTTCACCTTGAAGGCGTTGTTGAACTTGCAGAAATGCTCGCCGGCGCCGTGCCCGCCGTGCGCCGCCGGCTCGGCGTTGAAATAACACTGGCAGAACATCGGGCAGCTGCAGGCTTCGATGATCGTGGCGTTCATCGCCCACTGCGGCTTCGGGGCGGGGCCCGCCGCTTGCAAGGTGCCAACAATCAGCAGGATGAGGGTGGAAAGCGTGACGGCTCGGCGCATGGCGCTGATCCTCCTTGAATTGGGTGGCGACGCGAGATTTTTCAGCAATGAACCGGCATGCGCCCCAAGCTAGCACGTCTCGGGATCGCGATTCAAGAGGCTCTTTCTCACGATCTTCACAGGACGCTCCCCTTCCCGGCTTCGTTTCGTCACGGCGCGCGGCGAGGATCCGTCCCGGAGAACGTTCAAGCCGGAGGATCCTTGGAGGACACGCCGATGAAGCAGGCCCGGTATCGCCTGGCGACGATGACTTTCGCCGAAGATGCATGTCCCACCTGGCGGACGCGTTCCGTTCAGATCCTGGAGCAGATGACCCGCTGGGGGCGGGAGGGATGGCGACTCAGCCCTTTGAATGCCTCTGCCCACATCCGCCTTCATGCGCGGGGCTTCCGTGTTCTTCTGGAGCGTCCGTTTCACAGTCCGGCGCCCAAAGCCGTCGCTCGAAACAGCGATCCACACAAACGCAACTGGGCCGCCTGAAGACGGCGCCTCGACTCCCGGGCCAAGCCCTGCCGGAAAAAAAGCTTCGCGGTGAGGATTGCCGCTGGTCCGGCCCTGGATTGACTACGGCGTGAAGACGACCGGGAGGATGGGAGCCGGCCGAGGATCTTCCAGGGCGGGAAAGGCGGAGGGAGAAATAGGGGGGCAGGGCCTGGTGATGCGCCCTGCCCCCTTCAGGTCCTTCCAAGCCAGCCCCTCGCCGGGGGCGGCTTTCATTGCCAGCGAAGTGTTCTCGTTCGCCGTAGAGCTACTTGCTCTTCCCGAAGAAGATGCTGATTCCGATCCGGAGGCCTTGGCTGTCCTGGTCGTCGAAATTGTCGGCGCCCATGAACCTCTGGAAGTAATACTCGAAGCGCACGGCCGCGGAGTCACCCGCGTAAACCTTGGCACCGATACCGGCCAGAAAAGCGTTGTCGAAGACGTCCCCCAAATCGCCGCTCACGAAACCAAAAGCGCCATGGACGAATGGGGTTACCTTGTCATTGGCCGGCATCCAGTTGAAGGTGTAGCTCGGGCCGATGATGGTGGCATCGCTGCTGGGACCCGTGTCGGGGTCGTCTTTCAGGTACGACAGGATGGCGCCGATCTCATGGTACCCCTTGCCGAAGATCCACTGCCATTCGCCGTCGATCTGAATGGTCTTGCCGAAATTGTCGATGTCCTGATAGGACGCTGAGAAGCTCGCCTCCTGCTGCTTCTCGGTAAGAGGGGAGGCGGAAACGGGCGACGAGATCAACGCGACGACAGCCAGCATGGCGGTGCCAACCAACCACTTGCGCATCGGGGGGAGCCTCCAAAGAGAGTTAGAACCCAACTGAGCCCGTCCACAAGGCGGGTGAATTTCGCGTTCTTCTACAACACAGCTCCCGTCCTGTCAACTCACGCTCGCCCTGGCGATCCCGGAGAGTTGGTTTCATCCCGTCAGTCGCGGATTCTTGCCCCTTCGTTGGCTTTAAGAGTTTTGGGGCGAATCTCCCTTCAAGCGGCTGAACAGATTCGCCGCGGTCAAGGAAGGGTTTCAACCCTTAGGGGCTCGCGCTCCGGGCCGGAGCCGTCTCGGCCCAGGTCTTTTCCCTTCCAGAGGAACCAGAGCGTGCCGGCGGCGCCGAAAGCGAAGGCGGTCAGGAGGTTCACTTCGGGGCCGATCGACCAGAGGAAGGCCCCGCCGAAGGCAGCGACCGACACGACAAGGTCCCGGACGAGGTAATAGAGCCCGAACGTTCCGGCCTTCCGCCCCTCGGGCGCCAGCTCCAGGATCATCGACTTGCGCGTCGGCTCTCCGAATTCCTTGAGCCCGCGCAGGACGAAGGCGAGGATCAAGGCTTCGAACGAGCGCGAGAAGAGCAGGACGAGAGGAAAGAGCGTGAAGAACAAGAAGGTCAGCGCCACGAACGGCTTCTTGCGGGAGCGATCGGCGAAATAGGCAACCGGAACGTAAATCAGCGCCGCGGTCGCCATCTCAATCGTCCGCAGAACGCCGAATTGGACCGGGCTCACCGGCCCGGAGTGAGCCGAACCTGCCTCGGCCGCCCCCACCGCCCAGATCACCACGAAAGCGTAGGGAATCTGCTCGCAGAATCGCACGAGGATGTCGGCGGCCAGCAGTCTTTTGAGATCGCCGTTCATCACGCTCCACATCCGGAAGGGATTGCGCTGCGCCGGCGGCTTCCCGCCCTCCCCGCCGTGATCGTCCTCGATCAACCTCTGCTGGAGGATCGCCGCGACGATCGCCATCGCCAAGGCGGCCACGAAAGCGAGGCGAACTCCCCGCTCCACCCCCCACCAGCTGATGAACAGGCCCCCCATCAACGGCCCGAGGGCCATCGGCACCCGTCGGACGAGGGAGTGAAGCGAGACGCCCATCGTGCGCTTGTCGGGGGGAAGCGCCTTGGCCACCAGCCCCATCGTGGCCGGAAGCGAAATGGCGGACCAGGAGAGGAACATCGTCGCTCCTCCCAGCACCGCCGGCCACGCCGGCACCGCGATCACGAGGGCGAATCCGGCCATGCTGAGCAGATTGAAGAGCAGCAGCGCCCGCTTGGTCCCAAGACGGTCGCTGAGGTAACCGCCGGGAAAGGAGTAGAGCGCTCCCAGCAGGTTGTCCATTCCATTCAGGACACCGACGGAGAGGAAGCCGCCTCCCAGCGCGAGCAGATAGAGCGGCAGGAACTGCTCGGCCATGTTCTCGCCCATCCCGACGAGGACGGCCATGCTCAGCATCCCGACGATGCCGCGCTTCAGGCCCAGGAACTGGGCGAGCGCTTGTGCCTTGCGGGACTTTGCAGATTCACCGATCATCGTCGATGGTCCCGGAAACGAAGAGAAGCGGCCGGGGTCGTCTGACAGCTCGGTCGAGCGGGGCAGGTGCTTGGGGCACAAGGATACTCCCTCCGCGGACCCTCCTGCGCGGGAGCAGCTCACACGCTCGCGGCTTTCGGTGGCGGTGAATCCGAAGAGCGCGCGAGCTCCAAAGCGGCGTTACGATATACCGGATGATGGTTGCGCGACCCGGCATTCGCGGGCGCCCCATTGCTGCGGATCGGATCGAGTGGCTCCTCTGGGAAACCGCCGAATCGGAGGACTGTCTTGAAACACTACCTGCTTTTCTATGACGTGAACGACGGTTACGTTGAGAAGCGCGCCGCTTTTCGCACGGCTCATCTCGAGAAGGCGTGGCAGTCCCATGAGCGCGGCGAGCTGATCCTCGGAGGGGCGCTCGCCGACCCCTTGGACGGCGCCTTGCTGCTGTTCAAGGCCGATTCGCCGCGGGTGGCGGAGGCGTTCGCCCGGGCCGATCCCTACGTCACCAACGGCCTCGTCGTCCGCTGGCGCGTGCGCGAGTGGACGACGGTCGTAGGCGATGGGGCCGCCGAACCGAGGCGCCGGTAAGTCGCGCGGCCCGGGCGTGATGCTGGCGCTTGCGGGAGGTTGAGCTTCTTCAGTCGATGGAGATCTTCCGGAGAAGGTCGAAGTCGTTCAGCATCTTCCCGGTGCCCAGCACCACGGAGGTCAGCGGATCTTCGGCCATGGAGACGGGCAGGCCGGTCTCCTCGCGGAGCCGCTTGTCCAGGTTCTTGAGGAGCGAGCCGCCGCCGGTGAGCATGATTCCCTTGTTCACGATGTCCGCGGAGAGCTCGGGCGGCGTCTGCTCCAGCGCCACGCGCACCGCCTCGATGATGTCCGAAACCGTTTCCGACAGGGCCTCCCGGATCTCTTCGTCGGAGATCACCAGGGTCTTGGGAATCCCCTCCACCAGGTCGCGCCCCTTGATCTCCATGGTGAGCTCCTCCTCCAGGGGAAATGCCGACCCGATATTCATCTTGATGTCCTCCGCCGTCCGGTCCCCCACCAGGAGGTTGTACTTGCGCTTGATGTACTGAGTGATGTCTTCGTCCATCTTGTTGCCGGCGACACGCACCGAACGGCTGTAGACGATCCCGGCCATGGAGATTACCGCCACGTCGGTCGTGCCGCCGCCGATGTCCACGACCATGCTGCCGGTGGGCTCCGTGACCGGAAGTCCGGCTCCCAACGCCGCCATCATGGCCTGCTCCACGAGATAGACTTTGGAGGCCTTCGCCCGGTAAGCCGAGTCCTTGACCGCCCGCATCTCCACCTGGGTGATTTGCGACGGCACTCCGATGACGATCCGCGGGCGCACTCCCAGCGATCGGTTGTGGGCCTTCCTGATGAAGTGGTCAAGCATCATCTCCGTATGCTCGAAGTCGGCGATGACACCGTCCTTCATGGGGCGGATGACGATGATGCTTCCCGGCGTCCTCCCGAACATCTCTTTCGCTTCCTTGCCCACCGCCTCCACCTTCCCCGTTTTCTGGTTCACGGCGATGATCGACGGCTCGCAGACGACAATCCCCCTCCCCCGGACGTAGACGAGCGTGTTGGCGGTGCCGAGATCGATGGCCAAATCGTTCGAAAAGAAGCTCAAAATCGATCTCGGGCTCCACGGCATGGCCTTGAACGTCGCTCCCCATGATCGTCCGATCCGATTTCCCGCCCGTTCAGAGGTCGCTTCAGGGGCGGCTTCTTCCCTTTTCTCCGTCGGTCTGGCGTGGCTCGCTCCGACCGCCGCAGAGGGCGCATTCCCCCGTCCCGTCGCACTCCGGGCACGCTTGTTTCTTCCCGCGCATGGGCCGGACTTCCCCCATGCCGCCGCAACGGTGGCAGCGGCCGGTGCCGCCGCAGAATGAACAAGCGCTCGGCCGGGATCCCAAATCACGCCCTTCACGTCGGGCCGGCTCAGGGAGGAAAACTGGCGTGAGTGTATGCCGCGCGGCGCGTCCGGTCAACGAGGCCGGCCCGGCGCGACCTGGATGGGCCCGGCGCGGAAGCTGCGACGAGTCGCCTCGATCTCCTCGGTTGAGCCTGAGCCTTTCGACGAGATCCCATCGCGCCGTGGTTTCCCTCCGGCCCCGCGTGCTTCGAGGGGCGAGGCACCTTCGCGAGAAGCGTTGAGGACCGCTTCGCCAGGGAAGTCCCGCTGAAGTAGGATGGCGACGGAGGAATCTCAGGGTTGGAGCCGATGGAGGGAAGAATGAGCTGCCAAGTCGACGTGAAGGATGTGACGGGGGTTCTCTTGGCCGGAGGTTGGAGTGAAGTCGAGCATGCCTCGTTCGAGGTCCACGACTCTCCCATAATGCTGCAGGACGACAAGAGGGAGCTGGAGACGATCGCTGGAGGCAGGGAGGGCCGTCCGGCGGTCAGCTGGATCACCGAAGGGAACGAAAGAGTCGCCTGCCACGTCAGCGAGATCCTCGCCCTAAGGTGGATCGCCGGCGGAAGGAAATGGGACTCCGCGCGCAAGGCCTGAGTCCGGGCGAGAACCCATGCGTCCACTCCAGCCCGCGTCGCGGCGAGGTGGCCGACCCCTATTGCCCAGAGTCATCCGAGTATTCGAATCAGCGGAAATCGGTGATCAGGATGACGTCGCTGGTTACCTGGCCGCGCGAGAGGATGAGATGTCTCCCGTCGGGCGACCAATCGTACGAGAAGATCTGCCCGGTCTTGGAGTCGGTGATCGGCTTAGGCGGAGTCCCATCCAGCGGCTGCTTCCAGATGTTGGAGACTCCGTCGGTCTCCCGGGTGTAGGTGAGGCCGTCCCCCGTCGGGGTCCAGCGGATCGTAAGCCCATCCGGAAAGGGAATCGTGTGGATCGCCGGTCCGCCTTGCGAGGGAAACACCTGCATCGCCCGCTCGAGCCGGTTCCCTTTGGGGACGAACGTCTCGCAGGCGATCAGCCTTCCGTCCGGCGAGAAAGCAGCGGCGCCGAGGGAGGTCTCGACGATCTTGACCGGCGCTCCCCCTTCGATCGGGATCTTCCAAATCTGCGACCCCTTGATCGTGACGTAGAGCAGCCAGCGGGCGTCGGGAGAGAGAGCCAAGAGCCGTTCGCCCTCCCCCTTCGTGACCTGGCTCGGATTGCCGCCATCGAGATCCATTTTCCAGATATGGGGAGGACTGTTTCCCTGCGTCGACGTGAAGGCGATCACGTTGCCGCCCGGCGAGACCGCGGGACCGAAATTGAAGGCTGTTCCCTGCGTCAGGCGGGTCCGGCGGCCGCCGTCGGCCGCGATGCTCCAAAGGGACACCGAGTCAGCCTCGGCGACGGCGAAGACGATCGAATCGCCCCCCGCGCCGGCCACGTCCCGGATGGCATCCTGATTCTCCGAACCGAACGTGATCTGCGTCGTCGAGGAGAGATTTCCCGCCGGGGCGACCCAGAGGTTGGCGATGGTGTTCGTCCGCGTCGCCGCGAGCGCCTTCGAGTCCGCCGTGACGCTGATGCCGTCGTATTCGCTCAGGTCGTTCGAGACCCTCCGGATCTCGCCCGCCGGATAGGAAAGCAGCCAGGCTTGCCTCAGCAGGCCGCCTTTCCGGACGCCGGTCACCGCCAGGCTGCTGCCGTCCGGAAGCCAGACGAGACTGCCCAACCGGATCCACTCCGCATCGCCGATCGGCTTCTGGCGGCCATCCGAGACCGCGACCTCGACCACTCCGCTGGCGGCCCCTTTCTCCTGATCGTTGACGATGGCGGCGATGCGCCGTCCGTCCGGAGACCACGCCGGCGCCAGGAGGGCGAACTCGTCGGGGGGTTTCCGGATGGCCAGCTTCTGCTCCCCGGTTCCGTCGGCGCCCGCCACCATCAACACGTATTCGGACGACTGCGGATAGCCTCGCATGAAGGCGAGTTTCTTTCCATCGGGTGAGAAGCTCGCCGCGGTATCGATGTCGAAGAGCACCTTGCGAGCGGGACCTCCCAGAAAGGGAATCTGGTAGAGGATCGAATAGCCGGGCCCGACGGTCTCCTGGTTGATGTAGTAGACGTAATTCCCGTCGGGCGAGAACGAGACTCCGCGGAAGGGAGTCGGCAGCGGCTCGACGATCCGCACGTCGCTTCCGGTCGCGACCTGGCGAATCCAGAGGCTGTACTTGCCGGCCTCCTTCACGACGTTCGCGACGTACCTTCCATCCGGTGACAGCGCCGCGTTCTGGACTTTCCCGCTGGTCGTCAAGCGGGTCATCTTCATGGTCTGGAAGGGGGCGGAAGCGGCCGCGCTCGCCGGCGCCCTGCGGAGGAGCCCGTAGATGCCGAGGGCGATCCCGACGATGCCGACGGCGACCGCGGCGATGATTCCCGGATGGAATCGGCGGCCAGGAGCCGGGGTCGCGGCAAGAGCCGGCGGGGAGGATCCCGAGATGGGAGTCCGTGAATCCGACGACAGCGACAGATCGTCGAACTCCTCGACGATCTCGTTCAGCTCGATCGCCAGGTCCTTCATCGACTGCAGGCGCTGGTCGGGAGCTTTCGCAAGGCACCTCCGGATCACCCTCCGAAGCTCCGCGGGAGTCGTGGGGCTCGACTCTTCGATGGGGGCGGGCTTGTCCCGCAGGATCCGGTGCATGATCTCGACGTCGGAGTCGGCGGCGAAGGGCTTCGCCCGCGTGGCCGCCTCGTACAGGATGCACCCGAAGGAGAAGATGTCGGAGCGGTGATCCACCGCCTTTCCCTGGACCTGCTCGGGCGACATGTAGCCGACGGTCCCCATCACCGCGCCTTCCCGCGTCCTCTCCCGGGTGGCGGTCAGGGCGCTCGTCGCGCCGTCCGCGCTCTCCTTCCTCTCGGTGAGCTTCGCCAGCCCGAAATCGAGGATCTTGGCGTAGCCCTCCTTCGTGATCATGATGTTGTCCGGCTTCAGATCGCGGTGAACGATTCCCGCCGCGTGCGCCTTGGCGAGCCCTTCGGCGGCCTGGGCGAGGTAGCGCAGAAGCGTGCGCAGGTCGGCCTTCTCGTGATGGATCTGGTGCTTCAGGGTGTCGCCGCTGATCAGCTCCATGGCGATGAAGTGAACGCCGGCGCCGGATGAAGCTACCGCCTCCGGCGCATCGCCCGGCCGGACCTCGGCCTGCCCGATCTCGTAGATGGTCACGATGTGCGGATGGCTGAGGGAGGAGGCCGACTTGGCCTCCTGGACGAAGCGCCGCACCCGCTCTTCGTTCTTCGTCAGCTCGGGAGGCAGGATCTTGAGCGCCACGGCGCGTTCCAGCGTCAGGTCCTGCGCCAGATAGACCTCGCCCATTCCGCCGGAGCCCAGCGGCGAGATCACGCGATAGTGGGAGATTGCCGTTCCGGACTGGATCGAGACGCCCATTCCTTCCCCGGAGTTCCGCTCAATCTATCCGAGCGGGGGCCCGCCGCGCAAGCGACGGCTTCCGTCGACGTCACGAGGAGCCAAGGTGTCAGGAAGCGGAGTTCCCGCGTCCCGAAGCTGCGCAGCCCGTTTCCATGGGCATGCGCGAAGCGAGTTGTGGCCGCGAGCGGTACGGAGGAAGGGGGAAAGCATGCCGGAGGCGAGGACGGCGGACCGCGCTACCCGATCGTGCGCGCGTATTCGGCCTCGTTGGCGCTGCAAGCGATAATCTTGAGGTTCATGGGCAGCCGGCCTTCGCTGCCGATCTTGTGCATGATGCTCAGGATGTTCCGCCGAATGTCCTCCACCCGGTCGGTGGTCAGGTTTTCGTGAATGAGCTTGCCGACGTAAATGTCCTCGCCCACCCGGCAGACGCGCAGGAAGGTCGAATCCTCGCCGCTGAAGTACTTCTTGTCGACGTCGCCCAGCGATTCGAGGCGCTGTCGCAGCGTGTTGTCCGCTTTGAACCCGATGAAGATCGGCTGGTTGATCAGGAGTTCGAGCACGTCACCTCCCTGCAAGGCTCTGCCTTGACTCCGCGGGACCCCGTATTATGTCAGGCGGATGTTGCGCGCTCGCGGACCTTTGACGTCGGTCTCGCGGTCGAAGGAGACGTTCTGCCCTTCGGTGAGGGAATCGAATGATACCGACTGGCACTCGCTGCGGTGAAAAAACACTTCTTTTCCGTCCGCAGCCGCGATGAAGCCAAACCCACGATCCGTCAGTTTCTTGATTCTTCCCGTTTCCATTGGTGCCACCTCCCTGCCTCGTTAAGTGAGATTGCACTATATCACGGATGGGCCGATAGTTTCGGCTATATCGAGGAGGGATCGGCGAACACGCTGATCTGCAGGGGTTACGCCGGCTCCATTCAAGCAGGCATCGCTCCGATCGACAAAGACTGGGGCAGCGAGGCGCGCGCGCCCGGGTCAGATTGGCCGCTGCGGCGGATCGGACAGAAGGATAGGACGGCGATCGGCGCCTGGCAGGAACCGCGTGAGGAAGGTCCCGTCCCTATTTGCCGCCACTGCGGCCGCTGTCGGCGGCAGGGACGGCGGCCTGCCGCACCAGCCAGTCACGCATGAACTCCTCGACCCCGGCGAGCAGCGGACATTGCGTCAGCTCGCCGTCCGCCCGGGCGGCGCAGAGCATGTGGTCGGCCCCGGGGAAGACGCGCGCGGTCAACTGGGCGGGCGGGACGAGCCCCGCAAGCCGGGCCGCCGTCTCCTCGGTCGGCGTGAGGTCGTCGCTGCCGGCGAGCACCGCGAGCACCGGCGCCTTCAGCCGCTGCAGATAGCCGGCAGGGTCGAAGCGCGCCTGCCTGAGAGGACGGATCGGCCCCTCGCGGTGGGCGATCACCCACGCCGGCGGCGGCACCTGGCGCGAGTCGACGACGACGCGCAGCGGCAGGCGCTCGAACCACTCGCGATCGCGGATCGCCTTGATCGCCTCTTGCGCCTCGCTCTGGAGGGCCGCGGGCTCATCGCTGTTGTAGTACGCCGTCAGCGCCCGCTGCGCCCGCAGGACGGCCTGCAGGTCCGCCTCGTCGAGTCCCAGACGCCGGAGCATCGCCTTGCTCTGGAACAGCTGCTGCTCGAGCACCGGCACGCCGCCGCCCACCACCAGGACGACGAACGCGACGTGCTCGAGCTGCGCGGCGGCGAGCGGCGCCACCCAAGCTCCCTGGCTGCGCCCCCAAAGCCCGAGGCGCGCGCCGTCGATTTCGGGTCGGGAGGCCAGATAGCGGGCCGCCGCCGACGCATCGGCCGCGAGCGGCTCGAGGTCCTCATTCTCGTCGAAGCTGCCGCCCGAGGCGCCGACGCCGCGCTTGTCGTAGGTCAGAGTCGCGATGCCGTAAGCGGAGAAGTCGGCCGCGTGCAGCGCGTTCGGCCAGCCGCGCGTGGCGCGGCCGGAGCCATGGATCAGGATGATTGCGGGATGCCGGCCCGGCGCATCGGGCAGGTAGAGCGTCCCGGCGAGGGAGACGCCACCGCTGGGGAACGCCACTTCCACCCGCTTGACGGGATAGGGCGGAGTCCCGCCCAAGGCCGCGCCGGAAGCCGTGAAGGCGGCGAGCAGCAGGACACTGACGGCAAGCTTCGGTGAGGTCATTCGATGTCTTTTCGCGCTACGCCCGCCCGACGCGGACGTCGCCATCGCGTTATACGCGGAAGTCCGCCGCGAGGTTTCGCACCGGCAAATTCAGGCAAGGAGAAGATTCCTGAGGAAAAACCCCTCAAGGACTTTTTATCCAAGGAGCGCAGGTCAGGGCGCTCAGGACGGCGCGGCCGGGGCCGAAGCCGACGTCGGCGCAGGAGTTTCTGGCGCGGTCAGGCGTTTCGAGGCGCAGAAGGACGGCAGCTCGACGGCGGGGCAAAAGTAAGGCAAAAGGGCTCACGTCAGGCGCAACTCATCCGGCGCTTTGGCGATGTCGACCGAGAGCAAAAATATACGAAGCTCCCGTGGCTCGGTCAATCCTGAAACGAGCCGCGGGATGGGACTTGGGGTCGCCTTGCTCGCCTCTCCCGCGGTCACTATATTCCCCCGCTGATGAGGCTTCGCACGCTCGCGCCAATTTTGAGAAAACGGAGGCCATGGACCATGAAGGATTTCCGCGTCGCGCTGGTTTGCATCCTGCTATCGCTGAGCTTTTCGCGGGATGGCTTCCCGCAATCGAAGATCACCGTGCACACGAACGCCGAGCCGACCGAATTCCATTCGCCCATGGTCATGGACGTGCCCCTGGAGGGACTCAAGAACCTGCCGATGGAAGAACCCCTCATGATTTCCGACTTCGCCAAGTATCATTGCGACGACGTATCGATCAAGCTTCTCGAGGTATCGCGACGTCAAATCGGGCCGACCGATTCCCAGTTGATCACGAAGGCCAAGGTGGTCGCGCGGCCGACGCGCGACAAGAACGTGCGCCTAGTATTCGACCTGATGGTCGGCGAGAAGCAGGTCCTGAGCTGGAATATCGACGAGATCGAGGTCGAAGAGGGCGAACAGGCGACTGCCAAGGAAAAGTCGCCGAAGATCCCGTGGAAAGATCTGGACGGTTTGCTCCGCACCAATCCCGCCCCTTACCTGCGCATCTCGATGAGCGTCAGCGATTGACGACCGGGACACTCGCCTCCGCCTTCCGCCCTCTCGCCCATTAGCCGCCGAGGCGAGACCGACGGGCGCGTGCCGGCGACAGCTGTTCGGCCTCGAGCCCCATGATCCGGCGACTTTCCTCGCCACGGCGTTGCTGCCTGCTGTCTTCCCGCCAAGGCGCGACACGGGCGGAGCCCCTGATCGCCCCGCGCTAGTGTTGCGTTTCGGAAATCATGTTAACACCGAGGTCGCCGAGGCGCCCGGATCGCAAGGCGCGCCAGAGCGTCGCGTACCCAAGGCGGTACGCAAGCGAGGCGCAACGCGGCGAGCCGGGATGGATCGGGGGCCGAAT